>CALDNG010000231.1 GCA_937915285.1 uncultured Desulfomonile sp.
TCTCCCTGTCCCGGATGTCATCGTAATCATACAGGAATTCAAGTGGATCAGGGTGAACGAATTCGCGTTTGTTATATGTGTCGTATAATTCGCAAAGATTTGTGAGGTATCTCTGGGCAGGCATGTAAGACTAGACTCCAATGAATCGCGACTCTTGGAAAAGCTACACGATATATAAACAGTTCTGCGCCATAAACAAAATCAGGGTTCGTCTCTAGAGCCTACTCAGGCCTTGAGCCAAATCGTCAAGTTTCTGGTGATCAGTGATCGTGATCTTTGGTCCTTGAATTTCTATGAGTCCGTTTTTTACCATTTTGGTCAAAATACGGGAAAGGGTCTCTGGTATTGTGCCCAGCAAGCCGGCCAACTGGTTCTTGGATATGTCCAATGATAGCTCTTTTCCACCAGGGGATTTTTCACTCAAATAAATCAGGTGCGCAGCTAGTCTGGTAGGCACTTCTTTCAAAGACAAATCTTCCACCAACGCCGTAAATACCCTTAACCTGCGCGAGAGCACCGCCAGCATGCTTAAGGCCAGAGATGGCTTGTTCTTGAGCAGGTCGACAAACGACACTCGAGGGAAATAATAGGCTTCACTATCTTCAAGAGCCATAGCATGAGCAGGAAAGCGTTTTCCCTCAAAAACAGGGACTTCCCCAAAAGGCTCACCCGGTCCAAATATATGTAGAATCTGTTCCTTACCCTCCCCGGAAATCTTGAAGATCTTTATCCTCCCGGCTTTAACCACGTAAAAACCGTCCCCCGAATCGTTTTCATTAAAAATCGTTCCACCCCGTTTGTACTTCTTGGTTATCACGATTGATAACAAGTCCTTTAGGTCGGCTTCAGATAATCCGTCAAACATCGGAATTTGACTCAAATGCTGATCGCTCATGTCAATCCTTTATTCTCAACTATTGTTACTCGTTAAAATAGGAAAATACGCCCCACGAATACAAACAATCGTTGTCCGACTGGACTTTTTCTTTAAGTAGCACTAAAATAATGGGGTAGAAGTTCAAATCAGTCAACAAACTACTTAGCCGATCAAATCTTTCTCTAAGGGATCGGCTCGTTTTGTTGGGGCTATTGTTAGCGGAGTAAATGAAATGAAATGGACGAGACAGGCTGAAGAGGCTGTTTCAAAAGTTCCTTTTTTCATCAGAAAACGGGTAAGAAAACGCGTTGAAGAGGAAGCGGCGCGTCTCAATTCATCTTCTGTCACGTTGGAACACGTTAGACTTTGCCAACAGAAATATTTAAAGAGTATGGAAGATGAAGTTAAAGGTTACCAGCTGGAAACATGTTTTGGCCCAAGTGGATGCCCGAATAGGGTAAGCCGAGATGGTGACCTGATTCAGAAACTCGAAGCCATCCTGGATAATAGCAATTTCAAGGAATTCCTGAAGAAGCGCGTCAAAGGGGCGCTCAAATTGCACCACGAATTCAGGGTTTCTGTATCTGATTGCCCTAATGCATGCTCAAGGCCTCAGATTGCGGATATAGGCATTATAGCGGCCACCACTCCAACACTCTCGTCCGCTGAATGCAGCGGATGTGGTGAATGTGTCAAGGCATGTCAGGAAGACGCGATCACGCTGTTAGAAAATCCCCCTACGCCTCAGATTGATTTCACAAAGTGTCTGCATTGCGTTCAGTGCGCCAGGCATTGCCCAACAGGCGCGTTGATTGAAGGCTCTAACGGATATAGGATAATTGTGGGTGGCAAGCTTGGTCGTCGTCCTCAACTAGGCGCCGAGTTAGCCAGTATCTTCAGCAGAGAACAAGTTCTGGACCAGGTCCAGAAAATCATAGATTTTCACATGATGAACAATGTTAGAGGTGAACGTCTCGGTGAAGTAATCAAGCGCGCTAGACCCGAATTCATGTACGAACGACCGTTACAGAATTTGTAAGTTAACCCCCCTCTTAAGAACTGTTTTTGTTACTTATAACAATATCTTAAAACATACATCAACTCTTGGGGAGGTCATCTGATCTCACACGCTCCGATCATGATGACCCCTCAAAATAAATTTTCTTCGGCAAAAAAATTTCAAGAAACTAAAAAAAACTGCGACGTCTTGACTTAAGTCAATGTGGGAATTTCGAATCGGGTTCATATTTATAGAAAAGGAAGACGACGTGGGGAAATCAACCACTCAATTAAATTTCTCTTAAAGAAGGAGGGACCAATGGCTGAAAAAATGTTTTGTTATCAGTGTGAGCAAACTGCGGGAGGAACTGGTTGCACCCGTTCGGGAGTATGCGGAAAAGTCTCCGAAACAGCTGTGCTTCAGGATTTATTGACCCATGCCCTTAAAGGACTGGCGCTCTATGTAGTTGAAGCGGCCAAGGTTGGTATTGTTGATCGAGGGATTGGCCGATTCCTGAATGAAGGACTTTTCTCGACCCTTACCAACGTTGACTTTGATGATGACAGGTTCATTCCGCTTATCAAAAGAGCCGTCGAACTGCGCGATTCCTTGAGAGATAGAGTGAAAGCCGCTGGAGGCAAAGTTGATTTCACGGAAGACGCTGCAACGTTTAAGCCTGAATCCACGAAGGAAGGCCTGTACGCTCAAGGCGCCACCAGAGGTTTTATGGACGATGGTGAGACCAATGCTGATATCCGTTCACTCAAGC
>CALDNG010000232.1 GCA_937915285.1 uncultured Desulfomonile sp.
CAGGAGGTATTTTTTCCCGGACCCCAGACAGGTTCGGGTCCGATCCTCGAGATATAATGCTGGCTTTCACCAAGATTGCAATCACCGGCTGTGATTTGGACATACGTCTGGTTGACCTCATTCGTTCCAGGCTTTCCACAGTAAACGACGCCATGAGATCCGATCCGGAAGTAAATTCCCTGTTTTTCGAAATGTTCGAAGGCCGAGGGCATATCGCTACTGCCCTTAACAGCATGATGAAAGTGGGCTTCCTGGAATTGTTTATCCCGGAATTTGCCCGCATACGTTTTCTGCCGCAACATGACATCTATCACCAGTATACTGTTGATTTGCATACCATGGCCGTCCTGGAAAATATCCAGTCTTTTCACATAAATTCAGGGGGCAATGACGATCTCTTTCTGCGTCAAATCTTTGCAAAGTTGAGGAACCCCGAGGTTCTATACCTGGCCGGACTGTTTCACGACATAGCCAAGGTTCAGGTGGCAGGCCACGAATTGAGGGGAGAACAGATTTCTCGCCCTATTCTGCAAAGACTCGGCCTCTCGGAGGATGATGTATCGGATGTGCTGTTCCTTATACGAAACCATTTGGCTATGACCCATCTGGCGTTCAAGAAGGATCTTCATGATGAAGCGCTGATACATCGATTCGCGGAAAACGTCATGGACCGTAACCGACTGGACCTGCTGATGCTGTTGACTAACTCAGATCTTAAGGCAGTTGGCCCCACAGCCCTGAATTCATGGAAGGGCATGCTGCTTGAAGAGCTTTACTACAGGACTCTGGATGTGATGGAGGGAGAAGGCACAGACGGAGAGAGCCTGTCGGACTGGATAAAGGAAATAAAGGCCGTGGTAAGAGAGCTGGTTCCTTCTGAATACAGGGCGCCATACCTGAACACTTTCCTGGAACAGGCCACTACCCGGTACCTTCTCGACTATTATCCGGGAGTTATTGCCGATCATTTCGTCGACATCCAGAAACATCTCGGCTCAACTCCAGGAGCCGTTTTTGACAATGATCACCTGATAGCGACTAAAACGGACCATCCAAAACCAGGATATAGCTCCATCACCCTTATAGTAAAAGACAGGCCGGGCTTGTTCTATAAAATCGCAGGAACGCTTTCGGCAAATCGGATCAACATCCTGAGCGCATGGACTCATTCAATAGGAGATATCGTAATAGCCACATTTCACGTTAACGATATTCCGGAAGGTCACCTTGACGACCCCGAGCGATGGCAGCATTTCAAGAGCGACTTCATAAAGGTTCTGACCAACATTGAGGACGTGGATCGTCTGCTAGAGGCCCGGCGTCAGTCCAGAGGAGTGTTTCAGCCATCGTTCAGCCCACGATTTCCCATGAAAGTTGAAATTGATAATTCTACTTCCGATTGGGCGACGATAATTGAGGTGTACGCCCACGACCGACCTGGCCTGCTCTACGATATTACGCGCAAGATCAGCGAACTCGGGCTATCGCTGTCACTGGCTAAAATAACGACTGAAGTAGACCAGGCCGCCGATATTTTCTACGCTGTAGATTCAAATGGAGAAAAGATCGCTTATTTTGATAAGTTGGATAACATAAAACAACAGATTTATGACCATCTCAAGGCGCTTGAGGAGACGAATGCCTAAAGACGATGCCCCCGACCTTGACCTGGTTCTGGAAGGTTTTCTGGATTACCTGATAGTGGAAAAGGGCTTGGCAGACCTTTCCGTTCAATCCTACCATGCAGACCTGAAATGGTTTTTTGCATTCCTCAGGAAACGAGGCAAGACCAAAGTCAGCCAGATTAACAGGGAGGAAATTCTCTCATATCTTGAAACGCTTTATCGCAGAGGTTATACGGCCAGGACCACTGCTCGTAAAATTTCATGCGTCAAAACTTTCTTCAGATATTTGACGGACACATCCCAAGTTGAAGCAAATCCCACGGAACACATTGACTCGCCAAAACTGGCCCGAAAAATTCCTCAATACCTTGAACCTGAAGAAGTCGAAAAGTTATTGAACGCAGTGGATCAGAGCACATTCGAGGGCAAACGCGACGCCACAATGCTGGAGGTGCTCTATGCTACCGGATTGAGGGTATCTGAACTGGTGAACCTTGAAACCTATCGTGTAGACCTGGAACTTGGTTGCGTGACAGTCCTGGGTAAAGGATCCAAAGAGCGTGTCACACCTATGGGCGCTCCGGCTGCCAGATCAGTGATCAATTATCTAGACACGGTTCGTCCTGCGCTCATTGGGAGTAAACGCAATGAAGCGCTTTTCGTGACCAGGCGCGCCAAACCCATGACCAGGCAGGCTTTCTGGAAGATCATCAAAAAGACTGCAATTAACGCCGGAATATTTAAAGAAATTTCACCACATACGTTAAGGCATTCCTTTGCGACACACATGGTCCAAAACGACGCTGATCTGCGTTCGGTCCAGGCAATGCTTGGACACGCTGACATCTCAACCACCGAAATATACACTCATGTGGCAAAGAAAAGACTCAAACAAATTCATTCGAGGTATCATCCACGAGGATAGAAAGTAATAAGGCGCCCTTCTCAAGGCGCCTTGTATTTCCATGATATACTTTTCAGCGAAAACAGATTGAAAAAACCTTTGACCTGTTTACCTGCCGATATTGACAACCCAACCGTGATTATCAGGCTTTTGCCCCAACTGCATTCCAGTGATTTCATCGAACAATTTTCGCGCTATGGGACCGGTTTTCCCATCACCCACCATCTAGTCCCTGTCTTTATAGCGGAAATGACTCACAGGCGATATGACAGCTGCGGTTCCTGAGCCGAAAATTTCCTCCAGGGCGCCGCTGTCTGCGGCTGAAATCAGTTCCTGTATGGTGATGGTCCTCTCGGATACCTTCAACTCCATA
>CALDNG010000233.1 GCA_937915285.1 uncultured Desulfomonile sp.
CCCGGAATGATTGGGAAATGCTCCTGTTGTGAAAACGTTTCAGACTGCCTGGAAAATGGCGGAAAAGAATTTACCGTGCATTTTCCTCCCGATATGCTTCAAAAACAAAATTCATGATTTAATGGAACTTTCAGAATTCTACATCCCCCAGCCTCCTGTAACTTCCAGGACACTTCCTGTGATATAACTGGCTTCATCAGAAAGTAAAAAGGCTACTGCCGAGGCTATCTCAGACGGATGGGCTATTCTACCTAACGGCGTTTCGCTTATGAAGCCATCCCTTATTGTCTCATGCATCATGGTTCTGATGGTTGGCGTGTCAGTCAATCCCGGCATTATGACGTTAACCCTGACCCCTTTCCTGCCAAATTCGCGTGCCAGTGACTTGCTCAGGCCCACGATGCCGGCCTTGGCGGAAACATAAGCCGATTCACCCTTGCAACCAACTTTGCCGTATATTGACGACACATTTACTATTGAACCGAACCCTTTTTTCAGCATTATCTGGGAACAGGCCATCGTGAAATGGACTGTTCCGAGGAAATGAACATCCCAAACCGCCCTGAAGTCATTGGGACTGAGTTTGAGAAACCCTCCGGGACGGTCAAAACCTGCATTGTTGACCAGATAGTCTATTTTTCCATGGTCAGCCTGGAACCGGCCCACCAGGTCATTGACAATCTCTTGATCAGCCACATCGCCAATGAGGGTTACGGCGACTCCACCCGACTCAGTCACCATCCTTGCCACTTTGGAGGCCGACTCCTGATTCCTGTCGAATACCCCGACTATTGCGCCCTCAGCGGCTATTCTCAAAGCGCATGCTTCACCGATACCCTGTCCGGCGCCCGTTACAAGGGCCACCTTGCCTTCAAAACCGTATAATCCGGTAACCTTATTCCGCGGAATATCCATAGCCCTAAGCTCCCTATTGATGTATTGTCAGAATGGGAATCAGCAATGCAATTGATGGTTAGAACAGGCGGCAAGTCTTTTCGTCCTCTCTGTTCATACCCAGCAGATTCCATACTAGAATGATTAACACATAACAGGGGATCATTAGAAATTCTAGATGTAAGAACATTGTTGTTTGAGGGGGAAAATCGTGAAGGAAGGTAAGTTGGTGAGGCAATGGAATATCCTTCAAATACTTCAGGCCAGCAAGATGGGGGTCACTGTTTCGGAGTTGGCCCAACGGGTTCAGCATAGCCCCAGGGGAATCTATCGAGACCTTAATTCATTGATACACGCAGGTTTTGCTCTTTCCAGCCAAAAATCAGAGCGTCAGACACGCTGGAAACTTGTGGATGGCGCCAGAACCTTTTCAGGTACGCCGGTCAGCCTGAATGAGCTAATGTCACTACAAATAAGCCGTGATTTGTTGAAAGTCTACAGTGGCTCCAAATATTGTGAAGACTTGTCCAAGCTATTTGAAAGGCTAAAGAACACACTTTCAGAGGATTCCTCAGCGCATCTGGAAAACTTTGAACAGGCCATCCAGGTAGAGTTTACCGGGTTCAAGCGCTATCATGGAGTTAGAGAACTCATTGATCCGCTCTCTAAGGCTATCACTTCGCAACGACGCATTCAAATCAGCTACAAATCCGCTACATCCAAAATGGAAAAGACCACTATAGTAGATCCTTACCAAATCTGGGGCGTTGATACCCAGTTGTACCTGCTAGGCTATTGCCACCTGAGGATGGATGCTAGAACATTCGCCATAGACCGCATAATTGAGACTAAACTACTGGATGAAGAATTTCAGCGGCCCAATGAGAATGTTGTTCATGAATTTAAAACGAAGGCGTTCAAGGTGATGCTGGGAGAGCCGGAAACAGTTAGGATAAGGTTTGTCTCACTGGTCGCTCATACAGTAACGGAGAGGAGATGGCATCCAAGCCAGAAAGTAAGGCTGCTGAAAAACGGTTCCGTGATTTTAACGTTGAAGGTGCCCATAAACTATGAAATTATTGCATGGATACTTGGATACGGATCAAAAGCCACGGTCCTGGAACCCTTGTCACTTCGCAGACGTATAAAAAGTGAGATCCGCCAGACTCTCAAGAAATACGATTCCAGGATGGCCAGGGCATTTAAAACGGAAATTGCATCAAGATGATCCATGAAAATGGTCCAAATTGTTGGGGCCAGACTGGAATGCACGAAAGTTCCTCAGGAAATAATCTTTTTTATCGTCACACCTAGAACCAAAAATGGTCCACGGAATCCAACGAGTAAGAGGAGGCTCGCTCATGACAAAAAACAGACGCATTGTGATCTCAGTGTTACTCGCCGCTTTGATGACGGCGCTTGGAATAGGTGTTGGCCATGCCCAGAACGTGACATTCCCGGGTGGGTCTGTCTATTGGGGGGACTATGACGGCATGGCAAACGCCCCTGACAGAAGCGTTGACTGTCGCAACTTCT
>CALDNG010000234.1 GCA_937915285.1 uncultured Desulfomonile sp.
TTCAGGCTTTCAGACGTATATTCGACTCAAGGGATGAAGAAAAGATCCAGCGGTTGGAGCAGCTAAATAACCCCAACGGGGCATGGGCGTGCGCCAATCACTTTGAATGCACAAGGGCATGCCCAAAAGAAATTCCCGTCACCAAATGTATCAACATGATTAAGACGGAAATAAAGAAAGCGTTTTGAAATTGTTTTACGGTTTGGTGGATTCGTATACTGTAACAATTCCCAAGGTCATATAAAAAAAATTTACCTTCCCGAAGCCGGTCTGGCGCAATAACTCGCAAAATGCAGTCGGCTTCGGAAAATCAGCCATTGATTCAGTCAGATAATCGTATGCTGAGACTGACGAAAACATCCGAGTAATGGCCGGGGTCACAATCTTGGAATAGATATTGAACAGGGGCTTCATTAATACTCCTTGAGGTTGTGTCAGTTCCACGATCACAAACCTCGCCCCACTTTTGAGAACCCTGAATATCTCTTCAAGAGCCTTTACCCTTTGTTCGACATTCCTTATGCAAAATGACGTTATAGCTGCGTCAAAAGTATTGTCACTGAAACTTAACCTCTGCACATCAGAAGAGCAAAAGATGATGTCCTGCTGAAGCCCCAGTTTCGCAGCCTTTCCCATGCCTACCTTCATCATGTCGCAGGAGGTGTCTACACCTATGACCGTAGTCCCCGGACTTTTTCCTAATATTTTTATCCCTATGTCTCCGGTGCCTGCGCCAACGTCCAAGACCAGTTTGGCAGGGCTCTTCAACAGATCCTCGACCGCACGTCTTCTCCAGTAACGATCCTGGCCCAAGGACAAAATTACATTCGTTCTGTCATAATACGGAGCTATGTAATCGAACATTTTTCGGTTTTCATCATGATCCATCAGGGAATCCTTCAGAACGCCATCCTCATGGACTCCCGATTGAGAGTAGGTCTTCTCTCTGACTTTTCGATAATTCCATTCCATTCAGGTACCCTCTGCTATTTCGGTTTCCTGACCAGCGCAAGCAGTCGCTCATGGTTTGAGTTAGAATAAAAAAGAGGTCATTGTGACCTCTTCCGTAAAACAAAATTTTTCGAAAGGCTTGCTCAGGCTGCGGCCCCATCGGCATCCCAAACCGAGTCATCGGTTGAGGGGATTTGCTCTAAAACGGCCAGGGAGACCGCCGTAACTTTTCTATAAACTTCATAGGGTTTTCTAATCGCTCCATCAACAGTCAGCAACTGCTCAATCTTTATACCAAAGTGTTTCTCGTTTTCAACCAGATAAGGATGAATCAAGTTCCAGTCTGCCAATGAGAGTTCAGCGAACACGCCTCCGTTGAGTTGCTCCTCCACCATTTGTCTATAAGGATCGCGAACATAAAGCGCTCCGCCAGACGCAAGAGAAAAGAGGTTGGACCCGGGATACGGCTTTGGCAGAAATGAAATTTCCCCGTCCTCATCAATGGTCAGTCCGTTCACGACAACAAAGCCTCCTCCGTTCAGAGGATCTCCTGCCATGAAACTTTCTGCGAGGTAATCAAGCGCTGTGCCGTTGATAACCACTCGGGGTTTGCCCGCAGCGTTTATTAGAGGGCGACCGGCGGCGTTTCCCAAAACGTAAACCGAGCCCCCCTTTGCGCCATACATGAAACATTGTCCCACATCTCCATGGATCACCACTGTTCCACGCTTCATTATCTGGCCGATCTGATCCTGAGCATTTCCATGCACATGGATTTCCATTCCATCTATTCCGCTACCAACATAGTCGCCAGATGATCCGTAGAGGTCCATTCTGACACCATCCGTCATTGCGCCAAATCCGCAACCTTCAAATCGCTGCCCCCTGAGGTCAAAAACAACAAAATTTCTCCAGCCGAGTTTGAATGCGGATGCTATCAAGACGGCATCACAATCATCGCCCTCCGGTTCAAAGTCGCATGCGTCTACCAGGAGAGCCTTTTCAATTGCCAGAGGTGGCCTGAGCGCCTCACGTGTTTGAAAGTCGATACGGGTCAGGTATCCAAGCTTTAATGTCTCCGTAATAGAGGGAATTGACCTGAAAATGAGGTTGAGTTCGTCGTTGATAAGTCTAACCAGCGCTGAACGCTTCTTATCCCCTAGAGGAATCTTGCGATCCAGCAACAACGTCAGGCCATCAATAGCGGGGAACAGCATATCACCATCACGTCTGGCATGTTTTCCGATCTGCCCTATAACCCACCTGAGGGAGCTATAATCCCAAGAAACGGCTCTTTCGCTGAAAAGACCGAACAATTTCATTCGGTCATTCGACTTTAATATTGAAACAAGCTCGGCATTCAAGGAATCACCTTCAACAGGTTTGACAACCGCATCCCCAATGTTCATTGGTTTGCGCTTCTCAATTTCCACAAGGGTTCCGAATTTGTCCCTGCAGGTTAGCTTCATTTCTCCGATTTCATTGGGAGACAAATCAAACATGAACGCTCCACCGTCTGAGGATGAGCCTCCACGAGCGTTCCAGAACTTGTCTGCAACGGGACTGAACCTGTCATCCTCTGCTGATATTGACTTTAGGGTAGCGTCAATCGCTTGCTTCTCGGAACACAAAAGCCCTATTTGGGCTTCTCCGTCATAGATGGAGAAAACCTGTGGCCTCAACATTGAAGTGTCGGTAATTCCAAGGAGTTGCAATTTGTTTTCTTCAGGAATGTTACGGGCGATGATAAAAAACCACGGTCCATCCGGTGATGCGTGAATGTGTGTTGATTGTACGACGTCGTAAAGCTCTTGTTTATCCTTGGGCAATAAATCAAAGTCTAGTTCACCGGTTGGCGCCAGGGCCTCGATTATTACTTCCAGGGGATAACCGTACACCCTGTTCCATAGATCAAACAGTAGGACACTTACTTCAGTGTCAGTCATGAACTGAGGGGCTATACCCCTCTGTCTCAAATAATCGCAAACGGCATGGTAATTTGCAAAATCCCCGTTGTGCACAAGAGCTTCATTTAGCCCGATGAAAGGATGAGCGCCGCCAGGATGCCAGACTCTGCCACGGGTGGGATACCTCTGATGGGCTATCCAGATGTGAGCTGGAAAGTCATCAAGCTTATAATATTTTACAACATTTTCTGCATATCCCACAATCTTTAGGATCATCAGGTTGATACCGTGCGACAAAACAAAAGCCTGCTTCTCGCCAAGAGAACTATAGAAACGCCTGTTTAGAGCATTCGAATTCCGGCTTATGAACTCATCCTCAACCCATCTGTCCTTCATCCCGATGAGACCATATCGTTGCACGAAGGGTTTCATTACATCGGGTTTTACACGCACAAAGGCTCTCCAAACATCTGGTGGTTTAACTTCCAGTCCTTCCAGTTCCCTATAATCAGGGATGTGGTCTAACATCTCCTCATGCGCCACATCGAAATATGGAGTTACAAAGTCCTCCTTAAGCGCCGCCAGGCATGAAGGCTCAAGCAGGGCGATATTAAGCATGTAATGAGTATCAAGGATTTCTCTTGAAACTCCCAGACGGTCAGGATCAAAACCGACCGCTGCAATGCCTCCGCCCTTGCCATTTCCCCGGTTGTGCATCCGAATCGAGGGCTCAAAAATGTGCCTTCCAGGCATGGGAATAGTTGAAGCGAAACCGGTTACCCCACAGCCGCCTTCATCCTCACGTTTTACATTTGGCTCGTGATCAAAATCCTGAAGGTCAGCTAGCCTTGATGCAATTAATCTATCTGCAAAATATCCTTTTGAATTCATTTCGATCCTCACTTGCCGGTAGTTCTTATGTCGTCGTCCACAAGCCCTGAAGTATAATCAAGGTGCCCTAATACTTCGGTTTTTCCGACAAGTTCCTTTATGCTCGACATACCGAGTCTGAACAATATCTGCCTAAGTTGGTCTCTCCAGCATGACAGCATATTTATAATACGCTGTGTTCCCCACGCAAGATCCATCAGTGCGACCAGCTCCAGATCGGTGGTGGCAATGCCCCGGGCGCACCCTCGACCACTCTCGCAATTATGGCAACGAATACATTCCAGGGCCACAAGTTCGGGGGTTCCAGTGACAACGCCATCAGCTCCAAGAGCCACTGCCTTGGCGATATCATAAGCTGTTCTAACACCACCGGAGGCTATCAAGGTCACCTTGTCTCTTACACCTTCATTCACTAGGAAGTTGTGAACCTTGGGTATAGCGTATTCTATAGGCATAGCTATGTTCTTCTTGGCGACATCCGGGGCCGCTCCGGTGCCTCCGTAGGATCCGTCCAGATGAACTATGTGCGCCCCAGCGTAATATGATCCAATTGCAACCATGTCCACGTCTGATGGAGTGGAGACCTTGACGGAAACCAGAGCCTTCGTGTTGATGGCCTTTATCCAGTCTACGTGTTTCTTGTGGTCTTCGACTGAATACACCGAATGGAAAGGAAATGGACTGAAGAGAGAGGAACCTGGGACGGTTTCCCGTATCCTGGCCACGGCCTCTGTGACTTTTGATCCCAGCAAATGTCCTCCCAGTCCTGGCTTTGCGCCCTGGGCGTACTTGAATTCTACAATCCTGACTCTTTGAATGGTCTCTTCTTTTACACCAAACAGACCTGTGGCCACCTGAGTTATGATGTTATTGTCAAAGGGGTAGAGCGCCTCAGGATAACCTCCTTCGCCAGTGCAGGTAAATGAACCCCATGCTGCAAAAGCCCTTATCCTGCTGAGCATGGTTGTCTGGGAGATAGACCCGAAAGACATACCACCGCCATAAACAGGGATTGGTATCGTAATGTCGAATCGACCGTCCCCCCGTTTGTTCAGAGAAATGGAAGTGTCTATGGAATTGACGTCGAGATCCCTCCTAGGAGGCTTCTTGGGAAAACGCAATCTGAGCTTGTCAAAACCACCTTCGGTTGCGCCGACACGATATTCAATGTCACTTTTGGGTAACTTCCCCGTCTCTGCCATATACCATGTGCTCATGAGCAATTCGGGAGTCCACCGGTTATCACCAAGCGCCCTGGAACTAGAGTTATAACCAACTTTGATAGCCTTCTGCGGGCAGCTTGAAACACACCGGTTTGACTTCCTGGAGCAGTCTATGCCCAGGCATAGATGATCGAGGGGAACTCCAAGCTTGTTACCCTTAGTCTCAAATACATTCTCAGGACATATCGCCACGCATTTAAGACAATTGTTACAGGCGTCAGAGACTATCACGGAATATTTGCCCAATCCCCTGCGAAATCTTGATGGTGTCCTGACAATCTCTGTAGTGGGAGCCTGACTCCATATATTCTTGTATGACATTATCTAAATTCCCTCTTAAGAGCTGCTATCCATGAATAATTGCGCAAAAGTGTCACTTTCAAGGTTTTCCTTAAACATCACGCGTCCCTGTTCACCTCGCAAGCGTCGGGCTTCTCTTATTCCCATGGCGCCCATCATCTCGAGCAACTGGTTGTGCCATGCCCCTATCAGATTGACCATACGACCAGCGCCATAAGACGGATCTATGCCAGCTATGTCTACCGGACAGTCTCCCCCTTCCCGACAGTTTCGGCAAACCCGACATTCGAGCGCTATCAGGAGAGGTATGTCCACGCCTACCAGGTTGGCTCCGCAAAGGATTGACTTTATGACGTGTTCCGCCATTGCGATGCCACCCGAGACAAGGAGACTCACCTCATCGCGAAAAGTGGCTCTTACCAGAGCTAGATCGGAAGAGCACACGTCTGAACTCCAGTCACGAGTGGATAGCTC
>CALDNG010000235.1 GCA_937915285.1 uncultured Desulfomonile sp.
TCGAACCCAAGGTTGAACCTAAGGTCGAAAAAGCGCCAACTCCTGAGGCGGCGCCCAAGATCGCGGCCGTTCCTAAACCTGCTCCCAAGCCGGTTGAGCCGGCTGTTGCAGTCGCCCAGCCTTCAGCAGTCGCGGCTGAGTCTGATGAGCTTTCTGATGAGGACGTCGCCGACCTGAGGGAAATGCTGACAGCCTTCAGATCAGTTCGTGATTTCATAAACAGGCTGAGTTCCAGTTTCTAATCAGATTTTTACTCAAAAACAAAGCCCGATGTTCCACGTGAAACATCGGGCTTTTTGTTTGCTTGCGGTATGTCAACGAATCATTTGCCGGCGGCGCCCGCAGGCTGCGGCGGCGCGGGCGCCGCAGGAGCGCTTCCGCCCGCCTGCGACCCTGTTTCTACCGGTAGAGTCTGTTCAATCTTTACGGCAGGCTCGCTACTCATCAGGGACTGGTCCCTGAGGCTGATTCCCCGGTCAGCAAAATAACTCAAAACTATCGAAGTAAACATGAAGATAACTGCTGCGCCTATGGTTATCTTGCTTAGAATGGTAGCCCCTCCAGTGCTTCCAAAAACCGTCTGGCTAGAACCACCGCCAAAAGCCGCTCCAATGTCCGCGCCTTTTCCAGTCTGCAACAAAATAATCAGAATCAACGCTATGCAAACTACTACGTGCACCACCAAAATGAAAACCGTTAACATACTCGCATCCCTTCCTTGATTATGAGGAGTGTTCGATAATACCGAGGAAATCATCCACCTTAAGTGAGGCGCCCCCGACAAGGCCACCATCTATGTCCGGACAACCCATTAGCTCTCTGGTGTTATCGGGCTTGACACTTCCCCCATAGAGTATTCTTACTTTGGCTGCAAAATCAACCCCTCTGTGTTCAGCCAACTCTTTCCTGAGAAATTCATGAACCTCCTGGGCCTGAGCGGGAGTTGCCGTTTTTCCGGTTCCTATAGCCCATACAGGCTCATAGGCTATCACAAACCTGTCAGCGTTTTCCGGGAAGGCGTCCCCCATGCCCTCTACCAGTTGCCTTTTCACAACAGTGAAGGTCTCACCACTTTCTCTTTCTTCCAAAGTCTCACCCAGGCAGAAAATCGGTACCAGTTTATGCCTGATTGCAGCTTTTATCCTTTTGTTCACAGTTTGATCAGTCTCTCCGAAGAACTGACGACGTTCAGAATGCCCTATTATGGCATGGGTAACTCCGATTTCATTCAGCATTGATCCGCTGATCTCACCGGTGAAGGCGCCTTTGTCCTCCCAGTGAATGTTCTGCGCGGATATCCCAACATGGCTACCCTGTGCGCATTTCACTGCCGCTTCCAACGAAGTAAACGGCGGAGCGACTATGACCTCGCATTTGCCTCCCAAGTCCCGTCCCCGTTTCTTCAGCTCTTCTATGAACGACACCGTCTCGGCGGCGTTCTTATGCATTTTCCAATTCCCCGCTATAATAATTCTACGCTGAGACATTTTAACATCCTTTCATTTGAACTGCGCCTATTCCCTGAGCCGGGCCTTATCAAACCTCGAGAGCGGATACTCCTGGCAATGTCTTGCCCTCCATGAACTCCATGAAAGCCCCTCCGCCTGTCGATATGTATGAAATCCTATCACTTATCCCTGCCTGCATAACTGCTCTAACCGAGTCTCCACCGCCAACGACAGAGAAGGCCTTGGAATTGGCCACCGCCTTGGCTATTGCCATCGTCCCTTTTTTGAAAGCCTCACTCTCGAATACTCCCATAGGCCCATTCCAGACAATCGTGCCAGCTTTCTGAATTTCTGTCTCGAATTCATTGACCGTGCGAGGCCCAATATCCAGAGCCATCTGATCAGCCGGAACTTCCTTCACATCCACTAATTTGGGGCTGGATTCGTCCTCAAGGCTTGAAGAGGTCACCACATCAACCGGCAGCAAAACCCTGGCGCCTTTGCGACTGGCAGCGTCCATGATATCTTTTGCAGTCTGAACCATATCCGTTTCAACCCTCGACGCCCCCATGCCGACTCCCTGGGACACCAGGAAGGTATTGGCCATACCCCCACCTATCAGGATAACATCCATCCTGTTAACTATATTGTTCAGTACTTCAATCTTGTCAGAAACCTTGGCTCCCCCGAAGATCGCAAGGACCGGACTGACTGGATTGGACAAGGCCTTTTCCAGATTGTCCAGTTCCTCCTTCATTAGCAAGCCTGCGCCCTTTTCTGTGACAAGTTCAGGGACGCCGACTGTCGAGCAATGGGCCCTATGCGCCGTCCCAAAAGCGTCATTTACGTAAACATCCGCCAGCGACGCCAGTTTTGCAGAAAAACCCGGATCATTTTTCGTTTCCTCAGCATGAAACCGCAGATTTTCCAGGAACAGGACATCACCGTCCTTCATTGCGCCCACGGCCTGTTCTACCTCTGGACCGATGCAATCATCTACAAACGTAACCTTTTTGCCAAGCAGTTCTTCCAGTTTGCTGGCAACCGGCCGCAAACTCATTTCGGGCTTTCGCTCACCTTTTGGCCGTCCGAGGTGGGACGCTAAAATACACCTGGCCCCTTGCGAAATTGCATATTCCAGAGTCGGCAAAGCTCTTGTGATTCTGGTGGCGTCTTTCACAATTCCAGCGCTGTCCAAAGGAACATTGAAGTCAAAACGGAAAAATACTCTCTTGCCCTTTATATCCAAATCCTTGATGCTTTTTACAGGCATAATTTGTTGCCTCCAGATTCGTTATAAGCCCCAGTGAAAACCGGTCTATGTTCACCACAATTCCCAAGATGAACAACAGACCGGCTCCAGGAAAGACTTTTAGTAATTCTAAAGCTTTTTACAGTTTTGCTCCGACATACGCTGCGAGGTCAACCATCCTTGTGGAGTAACCCGTCTCATTATCATACCATGAGAGCACTTTAACCATGTTTTCGCCAACCATCATGGTCGATTCCGCGTCAAACAGCGACGAATAGCTGCTATTGATGAAATCCGAGCTGACCAGCGGTTCGTCGATATATGCAAGTATGCCTTTCATCCTGCCTTCAGAAGCCTTTTTCATGGCTGCGTTTACCGACTCTACCGTGGCCGGTTTCTTCAAAACCGCAGTCAAATCGACGATAGAGACATTTGGTGTTGGAACCCTGATAGACAGACCGTCGAGTTTTCCTTTCAGATCGGGAATCACCAGCCCGATAGCGACTGCTGCTCCAGTGGTGCTGGGTATCATGTTGATCGCCGCGGCTCTGGATCTGCGGAAATCCTTGTGAACCGTATCAAGGAGACTCTGGTCCATTGTATATGAATGGATTGTGTTCATCATCCCCTTTTCAATTCCATACTCGTCGTGAAGCACTTTCACCAGCGGAGCCAAACAGTTCGTGGTGCATGACGCGTTAGAAAAGACATCATGTTTGGCCGGATCATAGGAGTCTTCGTTGACACCCATGACGAATGTTCCGTCGATACCCTTACCAGGAGCTGAGATGATGACCTTTTTGGCTCCAGCCTGCATATGCTTGCCGGCCTTGTCCTTATCCCTGAAGATACCGGTGCACTCCATGACTACGTCAATCTTCAGATCCGCCCAAGGTAGGTTGAGCAAATCATCCGTAATTTTGAGTGCGTGGATTTCTTTTCCATCCACTACGAGCTTCGTATCAGTGTATGTCACTGTTCCTGGATACGGCCCATGAACTGAATCACGTTTAAACAAAAACGCCATCAATTTCGGATCCATTCTATCATTGACTGCTACCACTTCCACCTTGGGGTTCGCCAAGGCGCAGCGCATTACCTGACGGCCAATACGACCGAAACCATTAATTGCTATTTTTACTGTCATTGGAGACCTCCGTGTCAAATTAAGCGCCACAAAATTCTATTTTATTTTAGACATACAGTCAATTGTTAATAATTTCTTTCCTTGAGTTTTTACCTGTTTTCAGGTATATCTAATGATCAGGGGAACGTTTACCTGCGCGGTCCAGCGACCGTTAACCGGACCGAACCCCTTGTATCCACTGCGGCTATAGGCCAGACTCCACGTTCATTTTGAGTCGTTGAGTGTGCGGCTATGATAATTTTTAAGCGTTTTCTAATTATTTCATTTCTGTTTACATGCCTAATCGCCGGTCTGGATTTGGGACTGGTCAGGGCTCAAGACTCGCCCAGCAATCCTTGGAAAATAACCAGTGTAAAAATCTGCAAGTCTTCAGGCGGTACTATATATCCCACAATTGAGGCCCTTGGCGTGTATCCAGTCTACACATTCTTCATACCTCGGCCGGTCTGGACAGTTAATGGGGTAGTGGTCGAGGCTTCCCCGGTTTACCATGGCGGGCGTCTAACTGCCTTTCAGTTGGTAAACGGAGGTCCCAATCTAAAGAACGGCGTCAAGAACATCGTCAAATTCGCTTTGCCAGATCACAATGGCTCAAGAGTGTTCGTGTTCGACCCTTCCAGATTTGGTCCCGGTGAGTGCTACGAATTTTTCTAGTCATTTTCTTTCGTTTTCAGGAGAGAATTAAGGCGGACATTTAGCGCAGATTGATTTGAAGAGGGTGGTGCTGAGATACCTGTCCCCCCGATCCGGAAGAATGCAAACTACCGTTCCACTATCCAGACTCCGTGACGCCTGTACGGCCCCGTAAACCGCAGCGCCCGAACTCATTCCCACAAATATACCCTGAGTCAGCGCCAACCATCTCGTGGTGTCATAAGCCTGATCATCATTGACAAAAATAATCTCATCAATTCTCGAGCGATCATAAATCCTGGGGACTATGGCCTCCGTCATGTTTTTGAGTCCCTGGATCGCATGCCCTTCGACCGGCTCAATCCCAACAATGATAATATCGGGATTGTATTCTTTCAGCCTCCTGGAGATGCCCATCAAGGTGCCGGTCGTCCCCATGCCGGCAACAAAAATGTCGATGTCCCCTCCAGTCTGTTCCAGAATCTCGACTGCGGTCGTCATATAGTGTGTTTCCCAGTTATATCTGTTCTCAAACTGGTTAGGCATGAAATACTTGTCCGGATCGGATTCGAATATCTCGTGAGCCCTCCTTATGGCCCCATCTGTGGAAGCGCAGGATTCTGTTATCTCGAGTTCGGCTCCAAAAGCCCTTAGAGTGTTACGCCTTTCCTGGCTAACGCACCCCGGCAATGTCAGCAGGCAGCGATACCCCTTACAGGCGGCCACCATAGAAAGTCCTATGCCTGTATTGCCCGATGTTGGCTCAAGAATGACCTGATCCTTTCTGATCGACCGCTGTTCCTCGGCCTTCCGGATCATGTAGGCCGCTATGCGGTCTTTTATTGAGCCACCCGGATTGTTGCCCTCAAGTTTTCCGAGTATCCTGACCCGAGGATTGCAGTTAGGGTTTTCAATCTCAACAAGGGGGGTATTTCCTATCAAGTCTAATATGCCCATCACACTTACTCACTGAGTTTGGCTTTACGAATTCTCATGCTAAGAGAATCCGGATTAGTGTCAGCGATTTGATCGTTCCTGCAACCGAATTACACCAGAATCAAAGCCGTTTTATGCTGTTGCCGACGAATCTGAACAACTTTTCTAGCATGTCTGATTACAGTAAAGCAACAGTTTTACGATGGGGTATACCCGAGTTTTAAACTTGATTGTTTAACCCTCGTTGTTATATAATCGGGTCATACCTATTTATTTCCGGAGCCGTTGTTTATGAGAAGCTTTTGGAGCAAGAGCCTGTGTAGAGTAGCGCTTGTTTCGGCTATTCTGGGTTTTTTTCTTTATTTCCCGGTTTCACAGACTGCCTATGCCTCTTTCAACATAAAAGAGGACGGTTTTTCCATATCTAATGCTCCTGGTTACTGTTTTGCCATGGCGGCTTTCTCAAAATGGTATTACTTGAATCGTCATCCCGAAGCGCCTCTAAGGAAAACTCTGAACAAACAGATTCAAACAAGGATAGCAAAAGAGCTTCAGGAATTCTACAGCAAGAACCTCATCAAGATTCAGGCGGAATACTGCAACAGATACCATGGAAATCAGTCTTCGTCGTTCAGAAGGTTTGTTGTGGGATTGACTGCGGGAGAGCCCAGGATTGTTCTTCTAATGAACAAAAGTTCAACCGGCGCTGTATTACACGCGGTCCTTGCCTACGCCTGGATACCCGAAAGAAACGTCCTCAAAATTTATGATCCCAATTACATACAGGAGGAACGCTACCTCGATTTGGAAAAAAATTCATACACCTCCCTGGATATAACATACCATGCGATATGTTTCCCCGAGGCGTTGGAATATCACCCCGGTTTGATCACCAAGATGGAGTATCTATACGCGTATCACGCCGGACCACGTCGAGCTGCGGCCGGCCCAGTGGCCGAGCCTGAATATCGTAGGGCTTCCGCGCCAATCCTTATCAACGATTGAGATTCCTAAAAACCAAAGGCTATTCCCGCCGACATCCCCGTGAGACTGAACAGCCACTCGTTGTTAAGATCCTGGTTGTCCTCAACGCTTTGAGTTATTCGGTTCGATATGTTTAGACTAATATTGATGTCCGGATAAATTTCCCAACTCGCCGACGCCTTGGACATACTGACAAAGCCCCTGGTGATAAGGCTCATTGCCTCCATCTGCCATTTGAAATCCAGACCGTACGGCGCCAGAAACCTTATTTCCAGACCGAGTGTTGGGTAGGTTACATCGAGTCTCCGAGAATTGGACACGAATTCCCCATCATCCGTGGTGTTATTCAGTGTGGCGCCAAAGCGCACGTGAGTTAAGCCCAGTCCAGGAGAAATTCTCACCGACCCTTCCTCATAGGCCCTATAGCAATAAAAGAACCTGAACCAGTTGAAATCGATTTTGGAATCTATGAGCGAGCCCTCAAGGTAAAGCCTGTTGTGGAAGAGAAAATCTCGGGTAATTCTACTCAGTCCCGACGGCATGAACATGCTGTAATCAATATTGAAAGAATGATCGTCGAGAATGGTCCCTTCAAGAGTCAATGTCACCGCCTCAGTCTGAGTAATACCAAGGTCTGAATATGCGTTGACCTTTGAACCCGACCCTGGCCGCCCCCCGGCAGGAACCAGGAATTCCCCTGATACCAAATAGTATCCCCAATCAATACCGGTGAAAAAACGAGCCCCGCTAAAAAGTCGGAAGGATTCCTGCGCCACAGATTCACCCAGGCTGAAAACCATGACGACTGCTGTCAGGAAAAAAGCTCTTACACATTGTTCGAAACGAGACATCGCCACTGTTACCTCTCGGATAAATCGCAGCGTCACCCCGCGTTATATACTTATAATCAGACTGTCTCAACAAATATTTCCCTGGCCGGCATTTTGACCACTTACTCCCAGAACGAAAAAAAAGCCGGATGGCGCAAAACCACCGGCCTTTCTGCGTAAATTTTTCGGACGCCCGTTGAATTCCTTGGCCGTCCTCCACCTTTTCCTCAAAGCGTTGTCCCGCTCTCCTTTTGAAGCGCCAAACCTAATTCACATCCTGGCAACCAATTACCGAAAGTCGAATATAATTATTTAGCGGGCCTATCAGCCTTCTCGGGTTTGTCCAGTATCAGGCCTCCCCCATAATTCCAGTGTTAGGCCGAACCCCGGTATTCTCAAGCTTTAGCTCTTCTATGATTGAAGCGATTTCCGCATGCAAAATTTCTAGCTGCCAGTTGAAATAAATATCTTCACCAAAATCTCTCAACAACTGCTTTTGGGCTTTGATATAATCTTTGGCGGGTACGGCTCCGCTGAAGACGTGGATGGGATTGATCAGTGTTGCGATGACTTCTTCCTGGCGCTCTTCTTTATTTTCCAGCTTGTCGAATTTTCGGCTCATGCTGCCTTCCTTGTGATTTTTCATGCAGACACATAATGCAACGGTGGCGCCAAACCATACTGAACGAACTAAATCAAATATTTCTTTGAGTTAGGCAGCCTTTTAAAACAGGGCCCTAACAGTAACTGTCCAATATACGACATACCGGAGAATGTTCGCGACTATAAACGCAATATAGACGAGTTCTTAGGGAGGTGTCCTAAAATCGCCATATGCGTCGTGTTTCGCGCGGACATCCAGCTCACAGATTATTTGACGACTGAACTTGACTAAATTATAATGACTCCCATGAAACTGAAAAGTTCATAAGTATTAAGTCCATAGTTTTTTAGTGGAGGCAGATCAATGATGCCAGGACCCTGGGAACTGATTTTAATTTTATTGATAGTGGTGATGATTTTTGGAGCCAAGCGAATACCTGAAATAATGGGTGGACTTGGTAAGGGCATAAAATCTTTTAAGAAAAGCATGGATACAGAAGACACCCCTGAACCTGCGCAGCCCGCGCCGGCAGTGGAAACACCTAAAGAGAAGACCGAAGCAAAATAACGCGCTTATTTTCTGACCGATTTTCTCCTCTCAGGCTAGTCCCAGCGTCTGTTTTCTTTTTAATCAGCTCCACAAACGGTTTAAATGAAGAAAAAAGATTCAGATGGCGCAAAAGAAGCCTCCTCTTCCGCTATATACCTGTTCTTCGGTGACGAATTTCTGGTGAAAACCGCGGCGCGAGATTTTTGCGCCGAGTTGACGGGGCTTAATGGGGAAAAGGCTGCGCTTGTGATCTTTGACGGGGCTTCCCTAGATTACGGCGACCTCGCCAACGAGGTATCAACCCCTTCGCTATTCAATGACTGCAAGGTGATATATGTCGAACAGACATCTGCCTTCACCGGAAAAACGAATCTTGACAGGCTTATCAACAAGGCTTGTGAAACATGGAGATCGGGTGACAGGAAGGGCGCTTTCCGTAATTTTGTTCAACTTTGCGCTGCCGCCGACCTGGATTCAGCAAGCTCCTCCATGAAGGATTTTTTGCCCGAAGTTGTTTTTGATTCCCCTCTTCCCGACAAAGACAGACAAACCCTAATCGAAATTGCTGAATCTTTCATCGCCGAAAACCCTTCGATTCGTGTAAATCAAGACGACTCCATTCTCCTGGATTTGATATCTTCACCATTGCCTTCTGGAATCACCCTTGTCTTGACAGCCCCGGCCGTTGACAAAAAGAAGAAGCTATACAAAGCCGTTGAGAAGACTGGACACGTGATGGAATTAAGTCCGGTTCAGGAGAAATTCGCTGCAGGACTGCAAAAAAACTATTTCCGGAAACTTGTTGAAGATTTTCTTGGCAAACACGGCAAAACAATAGCGCCTGACGCCCTGAACAAAATGTATGACCGTTCGGGCAGAGACATAAGGCGCATTCATTCCGAATTGAACAAGGTACTCACATACATCGGAAACCGGAATCAGATTACTGCAAGGGATGTGGAGGATTTATTTCTGGATTTTCATGAGCCAATGTTTTTTGATTTTCTGACTGTACTGAGAACAGCCGATGCGCAAAAATGCCTACCGGCTTTGATCGACAATCTCAAAATAGTGGCCCATCCGCTTCAGACACTCGCTGCAATAACCTCTGAATTCAGGAAACTAATAGTCGTAAGGGAATTGCTGTTCACTCAGCTCAGGAACGAATGGCGGCCTAACATGACCTATGAACAGTTCGTCGAGCTGATGAAAAAACTGCGATCAAATCAGTCTCCCATGCCTAAAAAATCTAAATTTGACCCATTAACCATGAAGGATTATCCACTGTATCTGTCCTTGAAGACAGCGCAGAACTACACAATGGAAATGTTGGGTCAGGTCATGGAGCATATTCTGGAAGCAGAAATACTCATGAAATCTTCTCGAATCGGATCTGTGAGCCCGGACAGTCTCATGCAGGACCTTGTGCTCAAGATCTGTGATTCAAGTTCGCGAAAATACGCCTCCGGAAAAAAATAGGAACAGTCGATGGACTTCGCCTGACCCTGCCTATAACGGTATTTCAAGACATCATTCTATCACTTCTTCTTTTCAGCTATGTATGTGGGGGCGTTCTTTGCTGTCTTGCCCTTCAAATGGCTGTGATAATATTCATAAGTCAGTGGCTTCCCGGCGCCGAGTGTTTGCGAATGGACAACCTCTCCAACGAAAATGGTATGGGTTCCAACCCCAAGGTAGTTGACAACATTGCACTCCAGAACACCCAATGCGTATTCCGTCACTAGAGGACAGCCCGTTACACCAATTATGTGGTTTGCTTTCTCCAGCTTGTCGACATCGCGGCCAGATTTGAAACCGAAAAGACCGATAAAAGTCATTGGTGTTTCTTCAGACAGCACGGAAACTCCAAACACGCCACTTCTTAAAATGTAGTCGTGCGTGAGATTTTTTCTGTTGACTATTACCGCAAATTTGGGGGGTTCCGCGGTTACCTGCAAAACTGTGTTGACTATTTGCCCATTCCCTTTGTCACCGTCCTTTGAGGTGACCACATACAATCCATAACTTATCTCCCTGAAAACATCCTGAGACACAGTTTCAGTCATATCGCACACTTCCTTTCATCACCGAGACTAAACACATGAACAGCCCTATTTATATTTCCAGACAAATACATGCAATGACCTTCAATCCCCAAGACAAAACATTTCAGCATCTTATTCCGTGGCAAAATTCAAGGCAACACCTGAGAGACGATTCACGTCAATTAGTTCCTACAACGCCAAAACAGGCCTGACAGAAGGAATGCCCAAATCAAAATTGATGCCGAACCTGATTTAATATGTTATATCATTTATAAGCTTTTATTGATGTTAGCTGGTCGAATTTTCAACTTCAAATAAAAGCCTTTTTTTTGTACCGGATTTTTTCCTGGCTATGATTTACCGTGATGGAGTTTTTAATGTCTTTTATGCCGACTTTTTCATCATTGGACCAACTCGCCGATATTCAGCTCGACGGACTGAAATGGACCGTCAAACACGCCTATGAAGGTTCCTCCTTTTATAGGAACAAACTGGATTTAGCTGGAATAAGACCTGCAGACATTCGTTCGATGGATGACCTGCGACGTCTTCCCTTTACATCTTCACAGGATCTATCTGATGATTATCCTTTTCCCTTGCTATCAGTGCCGATGTCTGAGGTTGTCAGAATCCACGCATCATCCGGAACTACAGGCAAGAGAAAGGTGCTTTGTTACACCCGTCAAGACATAGAAGACTGGACAACGTTTTTTGCTCGATGTTACGAAATGGCGGATTTGACTTCGGAAGACCGCGTCCAGATTTGCGTGGGATATGGAGTTTGGACGGCTGGGGTAAGTTTTCAGTCAGGTTGCGAGCGCTTCGGGGCCATGGCAATTCCTGCTGGTCCTGGAAATCTTGAGATGCAAATGGAATTTTTGGTCGATTTTCAAACCACCGTGATGTGTTGCACGGCATCCATGGGACTCCTCCTTGCCGAGGAAGTAGAAAGACGTGGACTGAGAGAAAAGTTGTGTCTCAAAAAGATGATTTATGGTTCGGAGAGATCATCTGACGCCATGCGTTCGCGCATCAGGAAATTGCTAAACCTTTCCGATATGTATGACATACCCGGGATGACCGAGCTGTACGGTCCTGGAACCGGCCTGGAATGTAGCGCTCACGATGGAATCCATTACTGGGCTGATTACTACATACTTGAGATAGTAAACCCTGAAACTCTTGAGCCTGTAGCCGATGGCGAGGTAGGCGAAATGGTCATAACAACCCTTCGAAAACAGGCTGCTCCCTTGATAAGATACAGGACGCGTGATTTGACTGCCATCAAGAAAGGGGCATGCCCCTGCGGATCAATGCTCCCGAAGCATGACCGCCTCCTCGGCAGATCCGATGACATGTTTATTGTAAAAGCAGTCAATGTTTATCCCGGACAGATCGATAACGCGCTCGGACTTGTAAAGGGAATAAGTTGCGAATATCAGGTCCAGTTAGACAGGGTGGACGGGAAAGATATAATGCGGCTGCTCGTGGAATGCGCTCAGGGACAAGACGCTTCATTAATGTCTGACACTGCACGACTGGTAAAGGATACTGTGAGACGGAAAATTCTGGTAACCCCAACCGTTGAAATAGTACCCTACGGCTCTCTACCCAGAAGCGAAAGAAAAACTAAAAGAGTGCTTGATAACCGGGAAAACTAGTTTACCGGTATCATATTGACTATACAGAAGCTTTCAACCTTTTAACGACAAAGCTATTGTATTTTTTCCTGGTTTTAATAATAATTAGAAGTCTATGCTATTTATGAGAAGCTCTCAGGAGGATCGATGGGTTCAAAAAAGAAAGAAAAAGAACAGAAAAAAGAAAAGCCACTAGATGAATGGACCATGAAAGAATTGCGCGATGAAGCGCTCAAAATACCCAATGTTCAGGGTGTCCATGGAATGAACAAGCAGGAGATCATAGAGGCTTTGAGAATTGAGAAGGGCATACCCGCTCCTGAAAAGAAGAAGACTGACACCGTGAGGCAGTTCAAGGAGAAGGCCAGGACCCTGGTTGCCAAACGCGACGAGGAAAGGGCTGAAGGAGCCTCCAGGAGTCGTTTGAATATATTGAGAAGAAAAATTTCGAAATTAAAAAAGAAGACCCGTTTGGGATGATGTTTAAACTGCACGCGAAATAATCGCCTTTTAATTTTGGAAAACATTTGACGGCGCCCGGTGACGGTAGTAATTATCCTGTGCAAGTAGCTTAAGGTGTGACTGATCGTTTGGGCCGTGCGCCGTTTTCCCTGAACTTTGTCCTGCCTTTCGGGCCTTTAGAAAGCTATGATGGCAAGAAACAGGCCTAATCATTCGCCTATAGTAAATTCCCCACAAAAGAAATTATTAGTCTCGTTACTGATCATTTTCATAGCTGTAGTCTGCTTTGTTGTTGGAATTTTTTCAGGAACAAGATACCTGGTTTCTGGACCCAGATTCAAACATCTGGTGATTTCAAGACTACAGGGTCAAGTTAACGGCAGGATATCCATAGAAAAGCTTGATTTGAAGTGGACCTCTCTGACCTCCGGACTGATCGAGTCTTCAGGAATTCGAGTAGGTGAGGCCACTTCTGATCCTCTTGAAATCGCTCTTTCAAAACTGGAAATGTCCTTTGATCTCAGGGAAATCCTTCTAGGAAAACTGGAAATTGATTTCATTAGAATAATAAAACCCATTATTATAGCTGATTTGACCTTAATCAAATCAATTGTCTCAGGATCAGCTCCGCAAAACAGGATCACATTCTTCCTGAATCCAACAGTCAAATCCCTTCGAATCATTAATGGATCTGTTTTAAACAAGAAACCGGGGGGACCCACAAAAAATTATGAAACGCTTTTCTCTCGCGTTGAGTGTAGCGCAGGCAATCTAACCCTTCGAGGAGTTGAGCGTTTTGAAGCCCACGGCGCATCCCATGAAGGTCCTAGGACAGGACGTATGGAAGTTTCAGGCAATCTCGAAACCGGCTCGAACGCCGATGAAAATGAAAGAAGGAAGTCGTTTATCAAATTCCGCCTGCTTGATTATCCAACCTTTCCGGTGTCCCACCTGATCAACAGCTTTTTTCCAAAGATCCCCTCTTTTAAGGCGATTGCGGATGCGAACATTCAGATTATAGGCGATTGGGAAGAATGGAAGGCCAAAGGATCTCTTGAGATAAATAGTCAAGCTTCTCCCAACAGCAAGGGCCACACCAGAGCGAGCCATGACAGAGTTACCGCAGGTATAGAAGCTTTCAGAAAGGCTGATCGCTTGACGGTATCAATACCGTCTTTCAGCGCGCCTGGTGTCGAAGCGTCGCTGGATGCGGACCTGTCGGACATAGGTTCGGAAAAGGCAATTGCACGGGTCAATGTCAGAAAAGCAGATATCAATCTGGATGAAGCTATTAGAGTTGCCCCGATCAAATTGTTGTCCACGGTTGACCAGGAGAGAATTCTCAAGGCCGGTATCAAAGGCAAAATAAGAATCCTTTCCGCTTCATGGAATTACAGGTTTGAAGCCAAAGATAAACCCAAAAGTTTGTTGAGCGATCTGGTGATAGACGCTGCTCTCAACCAGGTCACCGCATTTATCCCTTTTCTTGAGTTGCCGATTGAAAATACCAGCGGCTCCTTCAGGCTGAATGCCAATGAGGCATTGTTCAAGGGAATAAATATAACCATTGGAAGCTCGCCTATCGTAATCAACGGTTGGCTAAGCCATCTATCAACCAAACCTAAGTTGGATTTGTTCATTTCGATGAAGGCGCAGGCCTCGGACCTCCAGTATATTCTCTCCAGCAAGCTCTGGGGTGACAGATTTGAACCTTACCTGAAGTGGATGCAGGAGCCGGGTGGATCAGTTTCGGTAACCATGGACCTCAAGGGCTACCTGGAGAAGCCCTCGATGAAAGGTCAGATAGATCTGGAAGACTTCAACTTCAAAACAGACTCCATCAATCTTCCGTTGAGGAAAATTTCAGGAAGTTTGAGATTTCGCCCTTCCTCCATGTCCGTTTCAAACATGAAGGGTTTTGTTGGCGACAGTCCTTTCGAAATAAAAGGCGTCATCACCGACAAGGAGTCCCATGCAAACCTCGAACTCAAGATTAACGCTTCTGACCTCAAAAAAACCGGTCTCCTTGGCGCTGGCTGGTCACTTGCGGGAACCTCTCCACTAAGCATGAACATGAAGGGCCGCCTTCCTGATATCGGATTTTCAGGGAATCTGGATCTTAAGAACCTTGTTATCTCCAAAGAGTCATGGATAAAGAAGCCGGCCGGTGTTCCCCTTGAATTTGAATTTTCCGGAATCAGGAACGCTGAAGGGTTGACTGTAGAAGACGCCTACCTTGTGTCGGACTCGGGCCGCGTAGCCACCAGGGCTCAACTAAAGGATAATGGCCGGTTTTCAGCCGCCTTGAATTTACCCCCAAAAGGCATCCCAACGAGTGATTTGACATGTATAGTGGACCCTGCGCTTGAACTTCAACCTGGTGGACGAATCGAAGGTGATGTGCTCATCAGAAAAGACAGGAATCAGGAACCTGTTTTCGACGCAAATTTTGTTCTTAACCATGTTTCCCTGAGATTGCCACGCGCCAGAAAGAGAACTGATGGAATCACCGGTTCCATACAGCTCAAGGGAAAAACGCTTCAGATGACTATCGAGCGGTCAAAAACCGGTTCGTCTGTAATCGCTTCCGACTTACTCATCACAGACTTCTCACAGCCTCGTTACAAAGCTGTTTTTGATTGTGAATTCCTTGACACTACCGACTTCACGGACCAATCCGGTCAAGCCCCGGTCATGACATGGATTGACTGGATTCGCTCAAACTCAGTGATCAGGTTCCTCAACCAGAGCAAAGGCTCAATCTCCCTGAAAATTGCCAAAGGCAAAACTACCTACAGATCTTTTTCTGATTTCAGGGCGGAATTCGAGGGCAATGGCGGGCTGTTAAGTATTTCCAAATGGCAAACCGGTTTCGCGGACGGAATCCTTCGGGGTACCGGGGCCATTGACATCCGACCAACAACCAACAGGCCTCTGAGAATCGAATTCCAGGGTGATCAGTTGAACTTTGACAGGATATTCATATCTGATCCCAACCGCTCGAAAGTTGATGGAACTGTTGTTTCACAAGGTTACATGGACTGGCGGATTCGATCAGGAATAGAGAATGGCGGAATATACAAACCGGGAAGTATGGAAGTGAGGGTCGCTGACGGAACTGTTTATCGCTTTGAAATATTGTCAAAAATATTTTCCCTAATAAATCTTGGCTCTATATTGCGTGGAAAACTTCCGGACGTAATTGGCCAGGGGCTTACATTTCAGCGGATGAACTGGAAAATGGACGTTTTTGACAATAAATGGAAAATAAAAGATCTGAAATTTTATTCCGATGCCGCGCGAATTGACGCCTCCGGCATGTATTTCAGTGATCAGGGGAGAGTTGATTTCAAGGTGGACGTGGCGCCGCTTGTTGGTTTTGATACCATTCTATCTGGGCTCTTCGGCAATCTCATCACCAAGGACGGAAAGATACTCAACACCACTTTCCGCGTAAGGGGCCTGACAAGCTCACCTGATGTCCGGCTGGAGCCTTTTGAAAATCTTAAGCAGGAGTTTCGACAGGGCGGCTAATCAATCTAGCCGGACTGGAACATGTTTGACTGAACAGGCTCGGGCCCGAGTCTAAAGCTTGTTCGGTGAGCGGGGCATGGCCCATGGCGTTTTATAGCAAGCTGGTGTTCCCTGGTTGCATATCCCTTGTGTTTAGCAAAGCCATAGTTGGGAAATTCCTTGTCCAATTCCCACATAATCCTGTCACGCGAGACCTTTGCGACTATACTGGCCGCAGCGATGGAGAGGCTGTGCCGATCCCCCTTGATGATGGACTGCTGGGCACAGACGACATCAATTTTGATCGGGCCATCTATTAGCAGGTAGTCCGGAGTTACATCCAGCCTGGATGCCGCTATTTTCATGGCCATTCTGGTGGCCTGGAAAATATTTATCCTGTCAATTTCCTGTGGTGAAACTACCCCAACTCCTACACTTCTGGCTCTGGATAATATAAGTTCGAACAGTGTGTTTCTTTTTTTTTCAGTTAGGAGTTTTGAATCGTCAAGACCGGGGACGTCAGAGAAGCCATTAAGTATGACAGCGCCTGCGACAACAGGCCCGGCTAGCGGACCACGACCCGCCTCATCTATACCAGCAACCATGCGAGCGCCTGAAGCAAAAGCCAGTTCTTCGTATTTACTCGATGGAGCCATGTCAGAAGCGGATCGTAGTTAAGTAATCAAGCCTAGTTATAGGATTTTTCCTTGATACGGGCAGCTTTACCGCGAAGTTTACGGATATAATATATTTTGGCTCTTCGGACTTTACCGCGGGTAACGACTTCCACTTTCTCCACCATAGGTGAATCCCTTGGGAAAACCCTTTCAACACCAATTCCGTATGATACTTTTCTAACCGTGTAGCTCGATCCAGGTCCCCGGTTGTTGATAGCGATGACCGCTCCTTCGAAAACCTGAATTCGCTCGCGGTTTCCTTCCACTATCCTCACATGGACTTTCACAGTGTCACCAGGGCGGAACGCTGGTAGATCCATACGGGTCTGTTCAAAGGCTAACTGATCTATAACATTCATTCTATCTCTCCCGACTATATATTCCGTTCATCTCTAATTTCTTCGAGAAGCTTCCGCTCTTCCTTGTCAAGAATTCTCTTTTCCAGAAGATCCGGACGCTTTACCAATGTCTTTGCCAGAGCCTGCTTCCTTCGCCATTGCCGTATTTTGGCGTGATGGCCTTCGAGCAGAATCGCGGGTGTTTCCATCCCTTCAAAAACCCTGGGCCTAGTGTATTGAGGATATTCCAGTAATCCGTCGTAAAAAGATTCGCCATCGATGTTGCTGTCAGCCCCAAGGACACCCGGTATCAGCCGGCAAACAGCATCCACAATAACCATTACAGCCGTCTCTCCTCCGGAAAGGATGAAATCACCGATGGAGATCTCCTCATCCACAAATGATCTTACACGCTCGTCGATTCCTTCGTACCGCCCACAGACGAAAACCAGAGAGGTGGACTCCGCCAAACTCCGAACACGTTCCTGATCCAGCCTTGGGCCCTGAGGTGTTGTAAGGATGACCCTAGCTTTATGCGATTGGGCGCGAGTCTCACGAATGGCCTTTACTATGGGCTCGGGCTTCATTATCATTCCCGTGCCACCGCCAAAAGGGTAATCATCCGTCGTACGATGCCGATCCTCGGTAAAATCCCTCAAATCTATAGTGTCAAAGTTCAATAATCCGGCCTCTACGGCCCTTGCCGGATTTCCAAAAGTCATGAACGAATCAAAAATCCCCGGGAATATGGTTATAACCCTAATTTCCAACATCAGGCGCCAGACCTTCCAGGGGGTCCACCAACATCCTTTTAGACACCAGATCGGTTTCTATCACCACCTGATCTATGAAAGGAAGAAGGATCTCTCCATAAGCACCCCTGACTGTCAAAACATCATTGGCCCCTGTAGCCATGACGTCGGTCACCTTCCCGAGGTACTGACCGCTCATGGTGTAAACATCCAGACCGATCAGTTCAAAATAGAAATATTCGTCTTCTTCTTTCGGGGGTAAGTTATCCTTCAATGTCCGAACCAACTGACCTTTATACTCAGCCGCCTGTTCGGGAGTCCTTATCCCTTCAAACAAGACTAAAACAGACCCTTTGTGAATTCGGATCTGTTCAATAATCATCTTTGTATCTTTTATTTCCAGCCACTCAGACTTCTCAAAGGCATGAAACGTCTCAGTAAAAGCCTGAATGGTGACCTCGCCACGAATCCCGAATGGCTTTTGAACCCTGCCAATTATTACAAGTCCATCGTTAGGCATGAGATTCTAATCAAATAGTAGAATGTGTCATTCCACTATTTCCAAGGCAACCCGGGTTTTTCTTTTTGTGGACGCTGCATTCAGGACCGAACGAATGGCCTTGGCCGTTCTGCCGTGCTTGCCGATAATTTTCCCAAGATCGGATTGCGCGACCTTCAGTTCGAGAATAACCGCCTGTTCAGTCTGGGTTTCAGCCACAGTGACTTCGTCCGGATTGTCTACCAGCGCCCTGGCAAGGTATTCTGTCAGCTCTTTCATCTATGCCTCAATGGATCTGTTAGGTATCCCGATGGTCTTCAGCCAGATCAGGCGCTCGCGCTGCTTGACGAAATCCTGAAAAGTTTGCGAACCGTGTCTGATAACTCAGCGCCGCGCTCAATCCAGGACTTGATACCATCAAGATCCAGCTTTAATCCGTTCACTTTATCACGAGGATCGTAAGTGCCCAATTTGTCAAGGAATCTGCCATCACGAGGAAACAGGGTATCAGCAGCCACCACCCGGTAGAAAGGTTTTTTCTTGGATCCGTGTCTCGCAAGTCTTATTTTAACTGCCATATATGAAGCGACCTCCAAAGGGTTCGTAGTCAATATAATCGAACTATATTAATCAAGGCGCTTGCATCCGTCAAGAACAAATGTAGAAAATTCACGCGTATCAACGTTATGTTGTTAGCATTTGATAGACCTGGATTCTCATAATATTCTGTTATGGCTTCAAATAACTTCTGGATTGTTTTGGCGGGGTCATACATGGAAAAAGCCAGAAACAATTTTCTTATTATTTTTACGAGGTATCCGCGACCCGGACGATCCAAGACCCGCCTGATTCCAGTACTAGGTCCTATCAATGCCGCTCTTCTCCAGAAGGCCTTGACGGAATTGACCATAAGAAAAATCCAGCCACTGGCAAAATCGGGAATGATACGGACGCGTGTATTTTTTGATGGCGCCTCGAATGCTGAAATGATGGATTGGCTGGGGCATGAACTTGTGTTCCAGGAACAGGCGGATGGCGATCTCGGATACCGGATGCTGAATGCCTTTGATGACTCATTCAACAGTCATGACGCATCAAGCGCGGTGATCATTGGGACCGATATATATGAACTTGAAGCTGATCTTATAAATGAGGCCTTTTCAGCGCTGCTGGAGGCTGATGTAGTGATTGGTCCGGCCAAGGACGGAGGTTATTATCTGATCGGCCTTAACAATAGCTGTCCGGAACTGTTCAACAATATCTCCTGGGGAACCTCATCCGTTTTGAAGCAAACCCTTGCCAGAACATTTTCGCTTAACATGAAAGTTCATATCCTACGGACACTTCATGATATAGATAGACCTGATGATCTTGAACACCTTGATTTGGAGTCTTTGATACCATCCCTGAACCGATAGCCATGAAACCAAGAATTAGTGTCATAATCCCAACGCTCAATGAGTCATCCAATCTTGAGACTTGTGTTGGATCCTTAGGGTCCGATCGGGATTTTGAACTTCTGGTAGTGGATGGTGGAAGCAAGGATAGAACTCCTGAACTGGCACAAAGTCTTGGGGCACGCGTGATTCGCTCCCAGGCGTGCCGGGCATCCCAGATGAACATAGGCGCACAGTCGTCCTCCAATGAAATACTGTTGTTCCTTCATGCAGATACCGTGTTGCCACCGGACTGGAAAGAAGTAGTTTATCAGATAATCTGCTTTCCTGGAGTGTCGCTCGGGGCATTCAAATTTAAACTGGATGATGATCGTCTACTGTTCCAGCTCATTGAAAGGCTTGCCAATTTCAGATCTCATTTTTTTCAGATGCCCTACGGAGATCAAGCCATTTTTGTTAAACGTGATATTTTTTTTCGACTCGGAGCTTTCCCGGAAATAAGCATCATGGAGGATTTTGTCTTCTGCAGGACGGCCCGAAAACTCGGTCGCATAAAAACAGCTTCTTCGGCTGTTGTAACATCGGGCCGACGATGGAGACGGCGTGGCATAATAAAAACCACGCTTATCAACCAGCTAATCATAGCCTCGTTCGCTCTCGGGGTCTCTCACACGAGACTCCGAGAACTCTATGATTCAGTAAGGTGAAGCTTTGAACATAAACAATCAGGATTCGGTTAAAAACAGATGAGATGTTTGGTGACAGGCGGTACGGGTTTTGTCGGCAGCCATATTGTCGAAAAAGCCCTGCAAAAAGGTTGGGATTTGATTTGTCTGGTTCGAGACGTTGCTGCGATAAAACATCTTTCGGAAATGCGAGTGACTTTATGGGACGTAGAAAACCTTGAAACCAGGCTTATCAATTCACCTCAGGTTGATGTAGTGATTCATGTGGCGGGGGCTACTCGTGCATTGAATTACGGGGAGTACTTCGATGCAAATGTCGGGTTTACAAGATGGCTGATTGAGTCTTTGATCAAGTCTGGCGCATGCAACAACCTGTCACGATTTGTGCTGGTAAGTTCCCAGGCAGCAGCCGGGCCTTCCATTAGTGATTTTGAACCGGTCTCAGAGGAAGAAACGCCCCACCCGCTCTCTGATTACGGGCGGTCAAAAATGGAAGGTGAAAAGGTTGCGTTGTTTTTCAGGGATCAATTGCCCTTGACTATAATCAGACCTCCGACTGTATTTGGCCCCAGAGACACGGATGTTTTAGGTGTTTTCCAGTCTGCTCGTTTCAGGATTACTCCTGTGGTGGCCGGTCCAGATCGTCTGGTGAGCATAATTTATGTTGAGGATCTGGCAGACGGCATCCTGACCGCTGCAGCATCAAGCGAAATTCCTTCAGGGGAAATTTTTTTCCTGGCCAATGAGAAACCGGTGGTTTGGAGGGAGTTCGCAGAGCTGATCGGACGAAGCATGGGGTACAACCCTTTTGTAATACCTCTTCCAGTGTCCATCATGAGACTGATTGGCAAAGGCGGTGACATGATCGGAAAGCTGACCGGAAAACCCGCTTTGATAAGATCGGAAAAAATCATGGAAATGGAACAGTTGGCGTGGGTATGTTCTTCTGAAAAGGCAAAAAGGCAGTTATCCTGGGTAAGCAAAACACCCTTGGAAGACGCAATTAACAAAACAAGGGACTGGTACAAAAGAATGGGATGGATCTGATCAAGGCCTTCGTGGGCGAAGCCAACAAACTTAGGTCTTTCCGATCCACTCTTTCAGAATATGCTATTCAAGGACGCCTTTTCGGGGCAATAGCTGGAAATACTACTTTTGGGCAACCAAAAGAAGATTCTTTCCCACGGGAGGATTAGCGATACTTTCCAATCGCCTGACTACGGGCACCACATAATTATCAAAAAGGGTTACCCCCGTTTTATTCATTGTGTTTTCGAGCAAAACGAAATTTACGAACCATGGCAAAATGCCAACAAAATCAAAGTATCGCAGTCGCACGATCCTGAAACCGGATTCTTCTACCAATGTCTTGAGACGCCGTTTCGTATACCGACGATGGTGACCGACATTTCGGTCAAATTCACTGTAAAGCCATTCCAGGGCAGGAACAAACAACAAAAGTTTACCGCCTGATTTCAGCAATTCTAATGAATTTTTTAGTTCCGCGCCATCATCCTCTATATGTTCCAGCACATTTATGTACACTATCGAATCAAATGCTACCGGTGAATTTTCAGCTTTCAAATAGCCATTGACAGCCTGGGCTCGTTTGTCATTAGAGAGTTCTTCGAGCAAAAAAGGATACATATTTGAAGATGGTTCAAAAGCATATAGTTTTTTTATTGATTTTGTCAGAAGCATCTTTGAGACGCTTCCTATCCCTGCGCCAATTTCAGCGACCGTCTCCCCCAGGTGGGGCGAAATCTCATCAACTATCCAACCATGGTAGTTGGCCGCAAATGACATGGCTTCCAATTCCTTACCGATATATTCAGGACCTTTGCCAGACATGAAGTTTCCTCAACCAAAAGCTATTACATGACATGCTTTTTCAGATTTCTGGAAATAGTATGCCATAGCCGGTATTGTTAATAGCCTGGAAGCCTTTTTTTCCTTAAGCGCCGGTATCGACAGGTTTAACAAACGGGCTATTTTTATGGCTATGTCGGTGTTGTCGTAGTTGCCTTCGAACGTTTTTGCGCCAGGACCTATAGCCCGGGTGATGATATGATGATCTGTGTGACCATTGGAGGCCCACTCAATTTTTGACCTTTGGCTCGTTATTTTGCTCAAGGCTCTCAATGATCCACTCTTGTCATGTTTGGCCGATTTGTCTGCGGCATTTTTTCCTGCAAGCTTATCTTCAGATGCCTTGGCCATGTAGCTTTCAAGGAGTTCTGATTCTTCCGGTGTTAGTTCAAAACCGGCAGCTTTTAGCTGATTCCTGATCTGGTCCGGATGCCTCCTGATTTTGTCTTCGACATGACCTAGGCTCCTAGTGATGACCTCGAGGGCCTTGGGGTCCATAGAGAATTCTCCTTCCCCCAAGCGCTTTAGTCCTCCGGTTTCGTGGTCCGCTGTTACAATTACCAGCGTCTCAGGATGGGTTTTCTGAAATTTGAGACCCACAGCCACGGCGTCATCGAATTCCAGCGTTTCCTCTATCATTGTTTTTATGTCGTTGGCGTGGCAGGCATGATCGATTCTTCCTCCCTCCACTACCAGCAGGAACCCTTTGGGGTTTTTCTCCACCATGGTAATGGCGGCGCTAGTCATATCTGCCAGTGTGGGCATGTGGGACAGTCCCGGATTGTTTTTTCGGTCGATAGCGAAAGGCATATCCCCTGAAGAAAACATTCCAAAGAGTCGTTGAATTTGCCCAGGCTGTACCGCTTTGAGTTCCTTCAAATTTTCGACGTACTCATAACCCTTTTCCTTCATCAATGCGATGACATCGGTTTCATCTTTCCTGTCGCTGCCCTTATGTGATGAGGGGGCAAAATGCTTTGAGCCCACACCAAGGACCACGTCGGCCATGAAATCCGGTAGCTGAACAGCTATTTCGTTATGGCTTCCCCTGTTTGACGAAATTGCATATAAAGCCGCCGGTGTCGCATCTGTTATTCGTGCGGTACTGACTATGCCCACTGAAAGTCCCGCTTTTTTGGCGGCCATTCCAATACCTTCTGCAGTCGTTCCATCCGGTAGCACATTGAGTTGCCCGTTTTTTGTTTTGAATCCTGAATAAATGGCTGTGGCAGCAGCAGCTGAGTCTGTCACCTTTGAACTGGCTGAATGGGTGGTGGTGGTTCCTGATATATTTATTGAGCCGATCACCAGTTCCCTGTTCAGGACGTCCCTGGCATAAACCTGGGCTGCCTTAACCTGATTGGGCCCCATGCCGTCACCAATAAAAAGAATAAC
>CALDNG010000236.1 GCA_937915285.1 uncultured Desulfomonile sp.
CCACAGGCGCCATGCTTACGGCAAGGAAATGGGTCACCTCCTGAAGCGACATCAGCACCCCGGCCAGAACAAAGGTCAGCACAATTCGACCATCCAGAATTACTGGTAACGATTGGAAGCGTATTCGAAAAAGGCCGACCCCCAAAAAAACCACACCCACCAGAGCTGTTATGATGTAACCGAACTGCAGTGCGCCGAAGAGTATGACGCCGCTCTTGCCCAGAGTGGAGGTTACCGCCCACAGGAGAGCGACCATGAGCATGCGCCTGGCCCCGCGATCTGACCACACCGCCTTTATGGGGCCAAGGGCGCTGAAATCCCTCAGGTCGATGTTAAGGATGTAGGCCCCAATGGTCACAAGTAATACCCCTGCCAGACCCATCGAGCCTATCTTCTCGTCCAGCAGGGCTGAAGCCACCACTATGGTAAGCGCCGGTGTGAACGACAGTAGCGGCAGTGTCAGCGAAAGAGCGGACATGCGAATGGACGAAAGAAAGAGGTAGTAGCCAAGTATCTCAAGAGGCAGCGTCACCGCAAGCAGCCACACTCCCTCTGTCGTAAGGTCCCTGAAGTCGATGAACAGGAACATCGGCGACAGCATGACTGAAGCTAGTGTGAGCATTACACCGCCTGCCACCCATTCGTCATTGTCCAACATCATCTTCTTGGATACGGTGTCACAGCAGGCTGTAAAAAATGCGCAACTCAAGGATATGAAAAACCACGTCTGCACAATTGTTCGCCTTAAAAGATCAGAAAAATATTTTCAGGCCCGTAGCAATCGCTCTCAAGTTCCCCCTAAAGGCCAGTGAAATCTCGTTATGCGCTGTAAAACCGCACCTCGAGCATTCCGACGGACCTCGGTTCTTGAGGTAACATCCCCGCTCGAGAGTGCCATCCGGATCAGCGTTTACAAGTAATTCATCATAACAGGTCCAGCGGCTTTTCTTTAGCTCATTAAGACTTGATACCGAATTTGCCACCGGATAACCGGATTTCTTTAGCTCGATCAGACTGTCGAGCAATGGCGAACGCCTCTGGACATCAACAAACAGAGGGTCCGGAAGACCACCATAAGGGTAGTAAAACTGGACGGTAACACCCTCTACCATCCCCTTCAGACTCCTTATCAGATCGCATGCGTGATCATAGTTCATGGAACTGATGGTGAGACTGACAAATCCCCTCTTGCCGGGAGTCTGTTCCAGATTCCTGATCACCCGAGAATAAACCCCGGGGCCTCGAACCGAATCATGAATCCCCTCGGGCCCATCAAGACTCACCCAGACCCGACTCAACTTGAGACGCTCGAAAGGAATCAGGCCGTTGGTTGTCATACACACGCAGGGGAAAAGACGATTGGCCTCATCTATGACGTCCTCAATGCCGAAGGATCCATCTCGCCAGAGCATCGGCTCTCCACCCTCGATTATCAGTATCACCGCCCCGGTTGATCTCAGTTTCAACAGTGTGGATTTGACGCCCGCAAAGTCCAGTTCGACCCCCTCGCGTTTCCAGTAAGGGCAATGAACGCATTTCAGGTTACACCTGTGGGTGATCTTGTAGCCCGCAAGCATCGGGGTAATCCTACCGGTGATTATCCTCTTCACAAATGGAACTGCAAAAAGCCCAAGTTGTTTTATCTGCCTTACCGTCAAAACATAAAACCCCTCATTGCGTGAAAGTCTGAATTATAGCGTGTGCGCCGCGGTTTTTCGATGAGTGGTTGACCTTTTCTCAAAAGTGAACCATAATAGTTAATAGATAAAAGGGGCCCTGCAAAGGGGCCAAAGCCTTTAAACACATCCCTGGTCAGCAGACTTACAAAAAACATTTATTAACTGCTACAGTTACTGAAAAGGGGAGGGGAATATCTATGACAAGAGTTTCTCACAAAAACCGCTGTCATGTCCACCGGTCCGCGCTCGAACAATTGGCCTCAGAGGAATTACAGAACCTGTTCAATTCAAAGGATACCCTCGATCAGGACTTTCCCGGCAGCGTCAAACACCTGTCTCATGACGATATGTGGAAGATCGCCTGCCGTAGCCTTATGGACCGGTTATGTGATCCTAATTCAAGGGTCGACGAGTATTAGGCGATCCGCATCATGATAACAGACTCGTTACACACTGGAGCCTTCATGTCAGGAAACATCTACCCTGAACAGACACCCTGGTCCGGTTCAGCCCAATTCCAAAAAGCTACTCCTTCAGACCCGCATGAAGCCTTGAGCCCTGCGGAGCTTGAAGAGGTATTCAGGTTCCTTGGGGCATGGCTTGGGGCTGCCAGGGAATATGTGGCCGGTAAGACTGCCGGCTGGAAACTCCTGGAGGACCTGTATCACAACCGTCTGGACTTGCGTTCCTGGGGCGAGAAGACCGCATCCGTTCCAGGCCCTTCAGACGATGCGCCCGGCCTTTTTTCGAACTGGCAATCCGACATAATCGTGTCGCCTTCCTACATAGTGGATAGCTGGGCGGACCGCGCCTACCAGGCCGTGTTCAATGGGCCTGAGTGGCTCAGCGTCACGCCCGAATCCCCGGAGATAGGCTCAGGGAGTCCTGAGCAGGGATTTCCGCTGTCCTTCAAGTTGCAGGAATTACTGATCAGGCGGCTTGAACGTGGCCAGATACACGCCAGGCTCTATGAAATACTCCACAGCCTTGTCCTGTATGGAACCGCTTACGCCAAGATTTACTGGAAATCGGGAAAAAGTCGGTTAAGGCGCTGGGATCTGGAATCACCTGACCTTGTGACCGAGGACTTCAGTTCACACGATTGCCCTGTCGTCCAGATAATACCTCTGGACAGGATGCTGCTCGACTGGAGAGCTACATCCAGTGACGTTCAGAGGAGTTCAGGTATCGGTCACACGGTTGACAAGACCTTCCAGAGCGTCCTGGACGGTTATGAGAGTGGCCTTTATAACCTGAACCGTGATGTCTTCATGGAGCGTTTTCGCCAGGCCTCTTCAACCTCTGATTCCGCGCGGGAGAGGCTTATGAATGATCCGGACACATGGGGCCTCTCCGACGAATTCATCAGACATGTCACGGTCTGGGAATTCCATGGACAGATCCCCTACCGGGGGAGCTATCATGAGTGCGTCTGCTCGGTTGTCACAGAACATGATAGCGATTCGCCAGAGAACGGCCTTCTGATACGATTCACCCCGCGTCCGGCCCTGTGGAGCGGGATGAGGCCCTTCCTTTGCGCCCATTACACCCCGATGCCAGGCCCGCTAGGGGTTGGGGCAGTGGAGAGTAACCTCGATCTGATCCATTCCATCTCACAGTTTCTCAGCCAATCCCAGGATAACGCCAGGCTTACGGCGAATGCTCAGTTAATAGTCCGGCGTGGCTCGGCCGCCGCCCGGCAGATAGGGCTCGAGGATGACACCGTCTATCCCGGAAAGGTCTGGCTTGTCGATGACCCTGCCGACATACAGCCATTCCCTAAACTGAATTTCCCCCAGACCGACATCAACACTTTGATCAATTACCTGAACACACTCCTGGAAAGGCGCACCGCCGTATCGGATATATCGCTGGGTGTTAGCGGCAGAGGTAAAACCGCTACAGAGGCTCACATACTCCAGCAGTCGGCAATGGCGCCGTTTGAGACCCGTGCCGATCTGTTCGCCAGGAGTTTTATCGAACCCATGGGCCAACTGGCGCTCGACATGATCCGTCAGTTCACAATCGAGGACCAAATCATCGTCTCAAAAGATTACAGCGGAAAAGAGATACCTCTCACAATAACCGCCGCTGAATTGCATAGCGGCCAATACCGTGTTTACGCAACCCTGACAAGCCAGGACTCGACTCGTCTGGCAAAAGCGCAGAGCATAGAAAGGGCGTTGCCCACTCTCGCCTCTTTCCAGGAGCGCCTGGAGATGGAAGGGGTCCGCATATCCTTCTCTGAGCTTATAAAAAGGTATCTCGATCTCATAGGAGTCGATGGGACTGAGAGGATTCTCAGCAGGACCGGCCCGACAGATAGTGGTATCAACCAAGAATTTTCGTCAGAGCCTTTGGTGGATGATCGTTCCCGGGGCTACCCCGGAATAAGCGGCCGGAGCGCCCCAAGGCCGCTGGTCGAAAATGGCGGCCCGATGGGCGACTACCCCGATGAAATAAACGCATTGGCTCAATTACTCCAGGTGAACGCAAGCAATCTCAATTCCGCAAACAGCTTTTATTGATCACAGCCTGACAGTCCAGGACCTTCACTTATATTCACACAATTTTCAGGGGGACGAGAATGTCAATCTTCTTCAAGCATTACCTGTTGTTCAAAAACGGATGGGATGAGGCCGACGAAGCTGATGTCGAACAGCAACTAATCGAAGCGTCCAGAAATCCCGCTTTTGAACAGATGTTCATGCCGGCTTTCGAGGAATTCATCAAGCGTGAGCAGTTCATGAAAATAATGGAATGCCTCGACCGTGACAGGAATATCGAATTCAACCGAGGCTTTGTCGCAGGGCTCGACATGGTTGTCAATCAACTCGACCGTTTAAGAGTGAAAGCGGAGCATAAATCGAAATGATTACTGAATACGATGAAGAACAGTTGGTATTGGACCTGTTTCAGGGTGATGCAAACGAAGCCGCAGATGAAGACACATCACCTGTAGCGCCATCATCCGATGCGCCCACCTCGGGCCCAAATAATATTGAGGCCCAGGACTCTACAACCCCGGTCCCGGAAGGGCCGCTCACCTCACAGACCAATGAGCCTGAAACCGATATGCGCTCCATACTATCTTCAATCAGAGGGTTTCAGGAAGAACTCGAGAAAAATCGCAAGGAAATGGAGAGCCAGCGGGATTTGCTTCAGCTCTTGGGGGCTGACACCTGGTCGAAAAAACAGCAGGCGGATGAATTGGCCTTCGTGCAGAACATGCGGGAAACCTTTGAAAAGGACCCTGCCCAAGCCACCTCGACCATGATCAGGAAGGCTCAGGAACAGCTATGGCAGGCTTTTGAAAACCGCCTTAACGAGGAGGTTCGGCAGAAGTCGGCCCTGGACAGCATCATGAGTCGCTTTTCATCCGACCCCGCCAAGGCTCGAATCTCCAATTTCAGGGATGAAATAGAATTCCTCATACGGGCCAGGGGGATGGACCCCGAAGAGTCTGTAGGACTGGTCCAGAAAATAGCCGAAAAATTCGATGAGATCGGTGACCGTAAGAAAACCGCCCTCAAAAAGATGAGAGCGGAATCACAGTTCGAGTCCTCACAAAACCCTGCTCCCACCAATGATCCTGACCGGGAATTCAACAAACTGATGTCCCAGTCCAAGAGCCTGGACGAGATGTTCGCCAACCTAAGAAAGCTTAACCGATAATCTTACCACGGAGAAAGACATGGCAGGAAATGTGATAGATTTCATGAAGCTCTGGACTCAGGATGATGCCGAGTCCGAACGTAAACTCAAAAAATTCCTCCTCATGGGTCTCGACAAGGTCGTGCAGGGTCAAAGCGATGTGCTCTCTAAAATACCGGTCGGACCGTCAGTCGCAAGTCCGTTTGTAAGATGGATGGAGGAGTGGGGGTATCCCTCTCAGGTGGTGGGGCAGCTTGTCGATTCCACTCTGACCTTTTCCGGTAAGCTGTTCGGGCAGGTGATGACCGGGAACTCGCTCAAGCAGATCATCAGGGTAGGGACAATTCTCGAACGCCCCGATGGTGGAACGCAGGTCAAGGTCACAGCCGTCGATGAAATGTCCGCCACTGTTGAACCCTATGGCGGAACGGTCTTGAACGACGATGAAGAGCCGATACAGTGGGATATCATAGCTGAGGTCTGGTCGGATTACCGCGACGCTGATGAGCCGCGCGCCCTGGACCGGGTTTTCCGTGAGGTCGGATCACAGATACACGCTGAGACCTTTGAAATACCCAAGACCCGCAAGAACACGGCCTATGAAATTGTTTCCAACGAGACCGAGCACCAGATCTCCGCGCTCCTGGACAAACTTCGCAGACAGTTGGCCTATGCCGCCTTAAGATCCCGTCCTTACCATGACGGAACCGGTTTTGTTTTCGGTAACAAAACCCCTGAGCCGACCATGTGCGGTATTTGTTCCTGGCCTGTCATTACGCAGCAGGAGATGCCCAACCCCCTCGTGTATGTAAATAAGAGCGGCGTCCAGATCACCAAGGACGACCTGGACAACCTGATCAGAAACATGTGGCTGACGGAACACGCCGACTATGGGAAAGGCGACTGGTGGATCGTATGTCATCCACTCACCCATCAGCACATCCATGATTTCGATATCGCATACAGGATCATCGAGAAATCGGACCGTGAAGTAGGCTTCCATGTCGATACATTCGATTCAAAAATAGGAAAGAGCTTCCCGATTCTGTCTGATCGTTACATGAGGCCCGACACATTGATGGTCCTGAATTTTTCCGCTACCCAATACGGCTATTTTGCCAATGACCGCATGGACCGCAAGGAACTCCCCACTCAGGGACGCTATCAACGGTGGCTCATCTCGTTCCAGACCTACGGTGTTGTCGTGCGTAACCCCAGGGCAAACATAGGCATGATTTACGGACTGCCTGTCTAACGGAGTTCAGCCATGGATGATACGGATTATACTCACGGTAGGTGGCTCAACGAAAGATTCGAGCACATCAATACCATCCTCAATCACGTCAAGGACGCAGTTGACAAGGTGCGTGAAGACCAGTCGCGGTTCATACAACGCTGTGAATGCGAGATGTATTCCGTTGGAAACCGCATCCGTGAGATAGAGCGCCGTCAGGATGAGATGACAGGGGCCCGCATGAACCTCGATGAGTCCCAGAACCGTCAAAACCTCACCTGGCAGATGCTCATAGCCCTTGGAACCGCCTTTTCAGCCATCGCAGCCATCGCCGGCTATTTCGTGGGGAAGGTTTAATGAAACAGTTAATTCGCCGTTTCGCCCTGGTTTCAGGCGCATGCTTTTTCCTCGTCGCAATGTTTGTCATTGCAAGCCTTCAATCGCCGCTGATCATGGGCGAAGATCCTTACTCCCTCATGCGGTATGTCATCATAAGGATTACGGCCGCAACCCTAGCCGCTCCCTTTCTTGGAGGGCTGATGATACTGACCGACTACTTAACCCCCGGAGACTGGATGGAAACTATCGGACATGATCCTAAAGCGTGTTCTTATCTTATGTCTGCTGTTATTGTCGTTATTGGAGCCATTCTGTGCTGGGCGTGAAGCCATTGCGCTGGATGAATGCTACAGGCGCTCGTTCCTGCGTCAGCTAAAATTCATAGCCTCAAAAAAACCTCCATATTCATGGGGAGGATCTTCTGACCTGTCAAAAGGACTTGACTGCTCGGGTTACATATTCCTGGCCGCTAAATGGGCCGGTCTTCCGGGGATAGTCCAAACCACGTCCGCTAGGATGGCGCTTGGGCTAGGCGGCTGGATAGGCTACGAGATCGACCGCGAGAGGGCCTCGGAATGTGATCTGCTCTTCTGGACCCTCAGCGAGCTTCGGCCGGACGGACATGTAGGTGCCGTCACCGGAGCAGCTAAAGGCTACCTGGAAATAGCGCATGCCTCCCAATCCAGGGGAGTCATCCAGCAGCGGATGAGCCCCTGCCTTCAGAACAGGATATCCAGAGTCCGTAAACTGACTATCGGTGATCCTGTCAGGTGAAAGGAATAACAAATGGAACAGACCAAGACATGGTGGACCTCAAAAACCGTATGGGTTAACCTTCTTGCGCTTTGCGGCTCAATTGCGCTTGCGTGGGGCATGGAAGAAACCACGTGGGCGGAAATATCGACGACCGTGCTTGCCGTGGTGAATCTGGGATTGCGCCTGGTGACAAATTCTTCGCTAAAGAACGCCTAGGCGGGACGGTCCCATGAGAGCCTTACCGATAGACGGCCTGTTCACGACATCCTTACCGAGTCCGGCCAATTCGCGTGACACCAACACGCAGGCAATTGTTACACTCTGGGAGGCCGGGGATGAGGCCGGCTTCTCAATGGATGTCCCTCCTGATTATTTAGCGGGCTCGGACCTTTTCCTCAAAATGGAGGAAGCCGAAGCCCCTACTGGGCTAAGCCATTCCTGGACCGTGAAATGCCTCCTGGCCAGAAATTCCGGCGACGAGAACCTGAACCTGAGCGAGACATCCGTTCATTCATTCGTGTCCGAAAAGCAGGAGGGTTCGGTAGTAACCCGGAGGATGAAAGTCACAGGAACCGTGAATCCCGGTACACTGGATAACCGGGCCATTCTGGCGGGAGATCGCCTGGGCTTCTTCGTCAGGCGCTCGGACGACCCTTCCGACGCTGGATCTCTCATAATCAGCGTGTTCAACATCTCCCTTGAATACGCTGATTCACGTTCAGGCGCATCCGAACGTCCCGGACGGCTCGGGCAAATCATTGAAACCGTTCGAGACCTTTTTAACGAGCAGGACGCAGGTTTCCTCACCGATGATTTTGTCCTCCGTTCCATAAACCGCTGTCAGCAGGACATAGCCATGGAGGGCTACTGGAGGACACGCTCATGGATTCCCCTCCAGGCTGGCCAGGATGTTATCGACATGCTTGCCTGCCTCCCGGGTTATGTGGATGTTTACGAGGTATGTTACGGGCCTCAGCGCTGGCCCCTCAAAAGCCTGCCTTCATTAAAAAGCCTCAACCGTCTGAAAACGGTTATGGACTATCAGGGCACACCCGAATACTATCTCATTCAAAACAACAAACTGCTCATAGCCCCGGCCCCTGTTCACAGCCTCAGCCAGGGACTGATGCTGTATCATTCCTACTGCCCACCGGACCTCTCCTTTTATGACACTAACCCTAACCCGGATATCCCAA
>CALDNG010000237.1 GCA_937915285.1 uncultured Desulfomonile sp.
ATGAAACCCTGGAAGCGATAACCAAGGCCATAGTGGTTATCAAAGGACCGTTGACCACACCAGTGGGGGGGGGCTTTCGGCGCCTGAACGTCACTGTGGGGCAGAAGCTGGACCTTTACTCGTGTATACGGCCCGTCAAATACCTTTCCGGGACTCCTTCCCCGGTGCTCAGGCCTGAAGATGTCGACATGGTCATTTTCAGGGAGAATACGGAAGATGTTTACGCGGGGATTGAGTGGAAGTCCGGGTCTGAACAGGCGGCCAGGATGATCAATTTCCTCAGGACCGACATGGGTGTCAATATTGATCCAGAATCAGGAGTCGGCATAAAACCAATGAGCCCGGCAGCCTCAAAAAGGCTGGTTCGTCGAGCCATCAGGTTTGCCATTGAAAATGGCCGCAAGGTTGTAACCCTTGTCCACAAGGGAAATATAATGAAATTCACCGAGGGCGCTTTCAGGGACTGGGGCTATGAGCTTGCCGGGACTGAGTTCGCCGATGTCATTGTCACCGAAAGTGAACTTCACAAAAATTTCGCCGGAAAAATGCCTGAAGGAAAAATACTGCTCAATGACAGGATAGCTGACGCAATGTTCCAACAGGCCCTTCTTCGGCCACGTGAGTACGAAGTCCTGGCAATGCCGAATCTCAATGGGGACTACATGTCGGATGCTTTGGCAGCTCAGGTCGGCGGACTCGGAATGGCTCCAGGCGCAAATGTGGGTGACAGGTGCGCAGTATTTGAGGCTACACACGGCAGCGCTCCAAAATACGCTGGGCTCGATAAGGTGAACCCGGGTTCAATGCTGCTATCGGGTGTCATGATGTTTGATCACATGGGGTGGAAAGAGGCGGGCGCTACAATCCGCACGGCCATGGAGCAGACAATCAGGGATAAGGTTGTCACATACGACCTTGCAAGACTCATGTCCGGGGCCACGGAAGTCTCCTGCTCGGGCTTTGCCCAGGCAATAATAGCCAGAATGTAGATAAAAAGCAGTCAAACAAAGCCAGACATTCATACAGAGAGGCTTTGTTTGACAAGACGGTTGACAAACCAGTCAACGAAAAAAAATAGCACATGGTATTGTCGTTAAAAATTAATCGTTTAATCAGTGTCACAATCAGGCTGCACGGCTTGCCAGGGCATGGAGGTGAAGAAAAGTCTTGACTATTTGGCAACCATTCTTCTATGCTCCGGAAACACCGCATCCGGATTATTTTTTTGTTTCTTTTTGTGCGTGATTGGAGGGTTGACGGTTCCCCTGTTCCGGGAAAACATTCCCGGCCTGCGGCTTCCCGGAACGGGGATATACAATCACAACTTATTTCCTGCCCCTGCTTCAGTCCTTAAAAAATCCTAAAAAAAATTCCAGGTGAGACCCATGTAGTGACATCACTGTCATTATTCTTCCCGTGTAAAGCTTCCAGACCAACAGGGTTATAATTCGGAAAACCGGCATTGGAGATTCCCATGAAAAAAATCTTGATAGCTCTGACCGTTTTTTTCTGCCTAGTTATTGTCCAAATCCCGACGGCTTTTTCTAATCAGGAGCAGGGGAGTCAATCAGCGTCCGCATTTGTTTCACGCGAAATTCCTGCCAGGACTATTCCTGTCCCGTCTACGGTGAGCGATGAACTAAAAAAATTAATATCAAAACCCCTCAATCCTGCGCTGCGTTTGAACCCCTCCACAAATGAAGAGTGGCGCATGCTCGTCAGCCAGAAGACAGAGATGAACGCCGTCAGTTTCGTCCGGTTCAAAGAGAGTTTTCCTGTGGATATTGAGCATGTGGTCATTGGCGGGGTAAAGGCTCAGATAGTAACTCCAAAGACCGTTTCACCCCAAAACGCTGACAGGGTCCTTATTCATCTGCGTGGAGGCGGTTATGTTTTTAATGCCGGGGAGGGCGGCCTCGGTGAGGCTGTTTTAATGGCGCATCACGGGAAATTCAAGGTTATCTCGGTTGATTACCGCATGGCGCCCGAGTTTCCGTTCCCCGCCGCGCTCGAAGACTCTGTGAGCGTTTACAGGGAAGTCATAAAGGCCGTAAAGCCCAGGAGAGTCGGAATTTTCGGCACTTCAGCCGGTGGAGGTCTCACTGCGGCTGCTGTTCTAAAGCTTCAGGAGTTGAATATTCCATTGCCCGCTGTGGTAGGACTCGGAACACCATGGGCCGATCTTTCGAAAACAAGCGACTCACTGTTTACCAATGAATTCATTGATGATGTTCTGGTCGGCTATGACGGGCTTCTCGGGGCCTGCGCCAGGGTTTACGCAGGAGACCATGACTTGAAACACAAGCTGATTTCTCCGGTCTATGCGGAATATACCAGGGAGTTTCCTCCAGCCATCTTCACAACAGGTTCCAGAGACCTGTTTTTAAGTGATACCGTCCGCCTCGAAAGAAAGCTCCGTCTGGCCGGGGTCACAACACTTATCCAGATATTCGAGGGTATGTCTCACGCTCAGTATATTATCGCCTCAAATTCGCCGGAATCAAAAGAGGCCTTTGAGGTGATAGCAGAGTTTTTTCAGAAACATCTTGAAAGATAGCTACCACGCCACTTAATATGAAAGTGGAGAGCTTAAGCAATTTACAGGATGCCTGGCCAACAGGAAGCTCTGATGTATGTGGCTCGCCAATAGAAAAGCCGAATTGGCGCGGCCGAATGTCATAATGTATAATTTGTCTGCCAGGAGGAGTCATGATAATCACTCGCACCCCTTTACGAATAAGCTTCTGTGGAGGCGGAACGGATTTACCATCTTTCTACACCAAAGAGCAGGGGGCAGTGGTTAGCGCTTCAATCAACAAGTATATCTACATTACCATTAATAGGTTGAGCAGATATTTCGACCACAAGATCAGCCTCAAGTATTCCAGGACAGAGCTGGTTAACTCGGTAGATGATGTGCGTCATCCGATTATAAGGGAGGCGATGAAGCTGACCGGTGTGGTCGAGAACATAGAAATTACGTCTATGGCCGATATTCCAGCCGGAACTGGGCTCGGATCATCGAGTTCCTATGCCGTGGGGTTACTTCATGCTTTGCACTCTTTCAAGGGTGAAGCCGTTTCAGCCGGGCGACTTGCCGAGGAAGCCTGCAAAATAGAGATAGAGCTGCTCGGAGATCCTATCGGTAAGCAGGACCAATACATCGCCGCCTATGGGGGTATGTGCCACATAAGGTTTAATCCGGACGAGTCAGTGTTTGTAGACCCTGTGATTTGTTCCTATGCCACAAAAAAGGCGCTTCAGGACAATCTGGCAATTTTCTTTACCGGAGGAGTCAGAAGGGCAGGGGACATACTGGAAATCCAGAAAGCCACCACCCACCAAAAGATGGAAGTCCTGCGCCAAATGAAAGACCTCTGTGCAGATATGCTGGAAACCATGAGGGAGGCCAGATCGTTAAGCAGATTTGGCGAGATACTTCACGAGGGATGGGAACGTAAAAGGAGCCTGGTTGACTCAATCAGCAATGATTCGATCAACCATTATTATGAGCAAGCCCGAAAAGCAGGGGCCATTGGCGGTAAGGTTCTTGGGGCAGGGGGCGGAGGATTTCTGCTGTTTTATGTTGAACCGCACAAGAGGAACCATGTCAGGCAGGCGCTCAAGGCTCTACCCGAGCTACCTTTCATGTTCGAACCTCAGGGATCAAAGGTAATCTACATATCTGACGATTTATGATTGCGCGCCTGAATCTTTATGCATGGAAATCAAACGCCGGCCACGAGGAGTCCCAGCCAGTCTAGGTCCTTGCTATAAGGGCAGCCTCGCTGTGTTTTAGGCAAACCAGGAAACTCTGGGTGGACGAATGATCAGGACCAAGAAATTCGATGAGAAACTCACACGCCCTCTGTTTCCAGACGAGTATTGCTGTTTGGTCGAATTCCGAATCCAACACATGCCAGCCTGCTTCCATCATGTCTTCTAATCGCTTGTCCTGTGACATGGCCGGTCCTCCTTTGGAACCCTGAGGGAGAGAAAACCGACTATACCGACAAAAAAGACTATAACCCCAAATACTGCGTATATCCAAATAGACCGAAAGTCAACAAAAACTTCGCATCGGGAAAAAGTTTTTATTTGTTGGTAATCTGAATCCCCACAAAACACACCCCCGTGTTATACAGACAACTATCTGAAGATTTTGATCCGCCATATGAGCAAAAAGAATCCCGTTAATTGCTTGGCCTTTTATCGCTTAATCATGTATGTTTTATCTGATTTGACAACAGCTATGACTGTTATAGTCAGAACCTATATCAGATTCATTCGTAGACCTTCGAATGATGGGCAACATAGGCTTCAGGGGCATGTCTTAAATGCAAGAAAAACAAATTAGACTGACTACTCTCTCTAAAACATCGGGTTGAGCTGCCAAGATAGGTCCAGGGGACCTTGACAAGGCGCTCTGCGGTCTGGACGTTCCGGCGGACCCAAATGTGATAACGGGTATTGGCGGATCCGAGGATGCAGGAGTCTATAGAATTTC
>CALDNG010000238.1 GCA_937915285.1 uncultured Desulfomonile sp.
CTACCAGGTCTGAAGGCCCCACGATTCTTCTAAAAATCCTGTTCCATAATTTGGTTTCGGTTCTCACAATTGACTTGTTAGTTGAGGATACTGCAACAAGACTGAAACCGAGGTCCTGGAGTGCTTTCATCCTTTGAATACATGTTCCGTACGGTCTCAAATCCCCCAAATAAAGAATTCTTGTTTTACCCAGCGCCACTTTCAGCCTCTTTTCACTGTGAAATCATTTCTTTATGGCTGAGATCAGGAAAGTTCTGGTTAATATATCGCTACCCTTTTCGCCTATCTCTACAAGGTTCCATGCTAGAAGCGCTGCGCGGATGAGAAGCCAAGTCCCGAATCTTACACTGGAAAGAAAACTGTAGCCGAAAGGAGGTGGGCCGGTTTCACGACACTCGATCAGATCAAAATGACACAGGGTGATTAACTTGGAAAGAGATGCCGGAGTAAAGCATGTTTCATGAGTAAGATCTCCAAAATAGCATGAATTTCCCCAAACACTGTCTGCGTTAGGAGTCTGAATTATTATTCGTCCGCCTTTTTTTAGTGCCCCGTGGCATGAATCAAGAAAATTCAGGACTTCCTGTTTGTTGAGATGTTCGATGACATCCAACCCTATGATCAAATCAAATTTGTCTGAATTAGGCTCTAGAAAACTGAGAGCATCTGCCTCGAACACATCGGGGATTACCTGTTTCGCTACTGCTATCTGCTCAGGGCTAATGTCTACACCAGTGACATTTGTATAACTTCTGGTTTTAAGAAAATGTAACATCCTTCCGGAACCGCACGCGAGTTCAAGAATGTCCGCCATCTTTGATTCGGGTAGCCATTCCCTGAGATAATAGTCATAAGCTTTGCCCCAGCGCGATGAAGATTCTTCATCAAACCTTTCAGGCATATCCTGAAACACTGAAGCATATCGGCTATAGATACGGCTCCTGTAATTGCTGTCAATCGATCGTTCGTTCATTCAATTATTCCTGCCAGTCTGAAAACCTGATTCCATCTAGCTTCATAACTATGCTCCTGCAACGCTCTAGCCATGCCGGAGGAGCGCACTGATTTAGCCCATTCCGGATTCATGAGAACCATCTTAATTACGGTGGCGCAGTCATCCTCATTTTTGTAAGTCAATATTTCCTCGCCAACCTTGTAGACCAGACTAAGTTCAGGATTGTTTTGGGTCAAATAGAGCCCTCCACTCATTGGAATTTCAAAATCCCTTCCTTTAATACACATCAGGTTGCGGGAAAAACCGACTCCCGCAAAACCAAGGTTGATGCGACTCTTTGAGTAAACCCTAATCATTTCCTCCTGCGACAAAGGTCCATTTGGCCAACCGTTTCCGAAACATTCGACATTTATTCCCAATTTCTTCAGGTTTGCCATGAATCTGGGGCGCCAGCCATAGCTGGCTCCCACAAAACTGACATCAAATTCAAAATGCTGTTCGTATGGCCTGTGGACGTCCGGATGAGCCGCCTCAGGCCAAAACATGGCTAATCCACCGTGAACAGCGTATTTAATGATCGAGTCAGGAGCATTGGTCAGATTCAGATCCACGGAGTTGGCAATCGATGCGGGACTGGTGTATCGTCCACCCAACAATTTGCCAGGAAAGTTAAGCTTATCATCCCAACAAAAGTTAAATATTACCGCACCAGTCGCAGCCATTTTATTGAGAGTTTCAGCAGAAGTGTTGTGGCCCGACAAATAGCCTATTACGGCATCTATCTTCTGATCTTCATTAGCAGTTAGGAAGGCCGTTAGCATCTCTTGATTCATCATGTCCCGTCGTTCTAGCCAATCAGACTGCTTGTCTTCATAACCGTAACGGCTCCACTCAAAGACAGTAACTTTTCCATAAGGCTCCAAGGATAAAGGGATTATCGATTCCCAATTCGTCAAACTAAACGCAACAAACAAATGCAATTTACCGACTAAGCCTATTTCTCTTTTTCCCAGCCTGTCGATCAACTTTCGATTGAGGAGTATACCAATGTCGGTCGACAGTTGTTGTTTTATTAAAGGCAGCTCTGCGAGCCTGCCATAGTAATATTGAGATGTTCTGGCTCGTCTCTCCTGAACATAACATTTTGTCAGAGAGTTTAAGCGGTTTAGTATTCCAACATTTTTTAATATACCCTTTAAATAGGATGTTAGCTCAGGCATTAGGCAAAGGCCCCATCTCCAGGCAGCTCATACGAACCCTTCGTAAAACCCAAATCAGGTAAGTAGCAGAAAATATTACATTTGCAAACACCACTCCGATTAACCCAAATAAAGCCGCACCTGATAGATTGAGAACTATTGCCATTATGGCTGAGACTATTTTTGGAGACAATAATCTTTCATTCATGAGATTAGTGTGAAAAAACAACGATGCTACCTGACCTGATGAAAACAGACCACTGGCCAAAACCATTCCTGGTAGCAACCAGGAAGAGGATCGATAATTTTCTGCCACAAGCAATTCAAAAAGATTTTTGTGGATGAAATAAGCAGCGAGACTAACAAGCATTGTGGCTAATATAGATAGAAAGGTAAGAGTTTTTATGAATTTAACTGACTGAATCATCCGAGACGGATCACTGGTGTTACCGGCCTCTTGGAATATGACTGGCGTAACTAGTTGCATGATCATGCCCGAAACGATCAAAAATGGGTAATACCCTATTTGGTAAAGCACCGAGTAAAGTCCAACATCACTTGTTGAAACAAATAATTCCAAAGCCCACCTGTCTGAGGCCATTTGAGCCCACCCAAAAACACCCCAGGCGGCAAAAGGCCAGGCGAAAGAAATCATCATGGATCGCCAATGACTTTCTGAAACCGGAGAAAAACTTTTTTGATACCAAATGGATTTCCCTTTTTTTTTGAAAAAATTTACCTGTGAAACCAGCACTCCGGCAGAGGCTAGACAGTATCCTAACATCGCTAATTCGCTGTAAGGACCAATGACGGATACCAAGACAACCGCAAACAGGAATCTGCCCCAGGTGGCCACTGCTCCATGACATGCGACCACGGCTCTTTGCCTCAGTGCATTCTGTATGCTATCTACCGTTGAACTTAGCCCAGAAAGTATAGAAAAAAGGGCTGCCGCTATTATGAGCCCAGTCCATCCTGGTTTGCCAATTTGTGCAAAAATTAAACAGACCAAGGATACGCCAAGCGATGCCACCACGATAGCCCATTTCATCATGAGCTTAAGCGCAGGCATGAAAGACCTGAGATCATGAGCTTCGGTCGCTGAACTGAAAAATCGCAGAGTTGACTGGCCAACCGGGGCAAACAAAGTCTGGCTAAGAAAAGTTGTGAGAGTCATCGCCAGAGAGAGTTCCCCGAAAACGTCCGGAGCCATGACTTGGGTCAAGAGTCGAATGCCAAGGAGAGCCCCAAGAACCGAAACGACCTGCCCGGCAATAATCCAAAAAGATTCGTGTAATAGAAAAAGGCCCATAAATGACTTAATGAAGCAGTCTGAAAACAGTTGTTACCATTTTGCGCCCCACTCCCATGGCTTACTTAAACCTCCCCAGGAAGGAATTACAGACTACTACAGAGATCGTACTCAAGGATGAACTATAGTTTGACTCAGGTTCAATAACATTGTAAGGCAGAACAATCAATCA
>CALDNG010000239.1 GCA_937915285.1 uncultured Desulfomonile sp.
TTTGGGACTGAGCATTCGCACTGGGTTAAAGAAAACGCGCTTGTCTTTCATCTGGACAGACCTCCTGAATACTTGATTGCATATAGATCATGGTAAAACTTTAAGATTACAAAATAGTAGCGTCTCCGGCATCCACTCCATGACTGGAACCACAGGATATGCTCTATTTTGTATTATTGTCGCAGGTTGGACATAAGGCAAAACTGCCTCGATTCTTGAAAAACAGTTTATATCACTGTTCAGGGGACTTGAGAAAACCTTTTCCCCTGAATCAACAAATTAAAATAGCGTGACTTCGACTTCTTAATGTAGCGATTCGTGAACGAGGAGTCGGCAAAATCTCCATCAATAACAGTTAAGCAAAATAACAAAATATGTCCCGTGTGACAAGTTTTAAGACGTTATGGGCGTAACCGGGTGTTTGAAGACCAGGCGGACCAGGAAAACAAAAAGGCCTTGACCAGGCAAGAAAACCATGGGCCTCAGCTAAAACCTCATAAATCATAATGGTAAAAAGCAATGTAGGGACGCTTGGGTGAGACGACACTACGACGGACGATGCGTCTGGCTTGGGTAACGCACCGGGGGGAAGCAGAAAAGATATGAAATGAGACCGGGCGGTGTATCGAGTCGATTTAAGTTGAGCAATTAGTGTGCCATGCTCCAGTCGAAGGGCCGGCAAAGCTTGCAGGCTCACAGATGGCCCTTAAGAGCCACTTCTATCGAACACCGGAGTCTAGGGCTGTCGCAACTTCTTGTGTCAATTTTTTTGACAGTTTGTAAAAAAGACTTTTTGTATTGGATGTAGAGACGATTCTGTTGTAATAAATGATACTATAAATTGGTTTACAAAAGGATAAACTCTTGAAAGCTTTAGTTTTTGATGGAAAGTTAAGTCTCAGGCGGATTGACAAACCGGTTCCAGCTCGTAACGAGGCTTTGATCAAGATTCTGTTGGCCGGTATATGCAAGACTGACATTGAAATAGTCAAGGGTTACATGAATTTCAAGGGTGTACTGGGACATGAGTTCGTGGGCCTGGTGGAGGAATCCGCTAACCCTGACCTTATAGGAAAACGTGTTGTGGGGGAGATCAACATTGGATGCGGCGTCTGCGATCAGTGTGCCAAGGGAATGGAGCGACATTGTGGAACCAGGTCTGTTCTGGGTATTTCTGCAAAGGACGGAGTCTTTGCCGAGTACGTATGTCTGCCAGAATCCAACCTTCACGTAGTTTCCGAAAAAATATCGGACGATGCTGCTGTTTTCACCGAACCATTGGCTGCAGCCATCGAGATCATGGAACAGATTCATGTTGATCCTTCAACAAGAGCGCTCATCATTGGGGACGGCCGTCTTGGTCTGCTTATATGCATGGTCCTAAGGCTTACCGGTTGTTCCATAACTGTTTTGGGTAAACACCCCGACAAAATGAGACTGTTCGAGAACTATTCAGCCGCTGCGGTCCATTTTGATGACACTGAAAAACTTGATAGAAAGTACGATTTGGTGGTTGAAGCGTCAGGTAGCCCCTCGGGTTGGAACTCAGCCATCAGGCATGTTGCTCCCAGGGGAGTAATTGCCTTGAAAAGCACCTATCACGGAGAGTTCAATTTCAATCCGGCTCCGCTGGTCATTAATGAAATAACTGTGACAGGTTCGAGGTGTGGTCCTTTTGCGCCGGCCTTGCGACTTATGGAATCAGGACTGGTTGATCCTACACCCCTGATTTCAGAGGTTCACGCTCTCGAAGACTCAGAGCGAGCATTTGAAATTGCGGGACGTTCAAAAAGTCTGAAGATTCTTGTCAGAATGTGAGAGTGTTTTCTGTTTACTTGATTTATATTTAGGTATTGATTCGGAAAGTACGGTATTTTGATGATACTTGTGTCGTGTGACACCCACCTCCGGATTTAATTGCCCTTACCCCAGAATTATGTAAACTGATTTCCGAAGAAATGATTTTCAGGTATGTCGACAGAAGAAATCTCACGAATGGGTGAAAGTAAAATTTCACAAGCCCTCGCCCGGGGCATCTTCAATTCTTGGGTCCCGATCTTAGCGGTTTTTTCTGCCCTGGTCATAAGCACCGGCTATTTGATGTTCAAGCTTTATGTCACTACCGACCTCCTGGTTGAAAACACAAGGAAATCATTGATTAAGGATGTCAAGAGCAAGTGCAGGTTGCTCGACGAATTCTTTGCTCAAAGACTAAATGACATCGATTCTCTGTCGAACAGCAACATATTTTCAAGCTACTATCATTCAAAACTGCTGGGAATGTCAAAAGAATACGGTCTGTTTGCTCTCGGGTTGCTGATGGAGGAGGAACTCGACAGACGCCTGGAATCAGTCAGAGATTCCGGGATGCAGGTGTTCGTCGCAGGAGTCTTTTACGAGTTTGAAAATTCGGAAGCTATTGCCAAGTCTCATGGACTCAACTTCCAAGAGTGGGTCGACCCTCAGATTTTCGAGGGATTTGTTGCCTCTAAATCTGCAGAGCCCAAACTTCATGCTATTTGCCGAAACTCTACCTGCCGAATATTCATTACGAAGCCGGTTGTCTATGAGCACATTGAGAGAGGCCTTCTTGCTCTGGAGATTTCGGGCGAGATCATTGACCAGAAGGTCAGGGAGGACGTGCCACAGGATTACGAGAGTTGGTCCGGGCTTTTCGACGACAATGGAACCGTTCTGGTAGGGCCTGCTGGAACGGTAGGTCGGCCGGTAAGCGGGTTATTCGGTGTTCCGGTGGGACCGGATAAGACTGATTTGCCGGTTAGCACAAAATCTTTGGAACAGGCCGGACCGGCTATGGAAGCCAACCTTTTCCTGGGTAAACTGGAAGTCAACTCCTGGACCGCATTCAGGATCGTCCCAAGCTCGGTGTTTGGACGAGGACCGTCATACGTAGCATGGATCACATGGTTTTTTCTCTTCATACTCAGCGCTTTGCTGCTGATTGCCCTGGTAATAAGGAGCCTAAGGCGTCGGAGCCAAATTTACAGGCAATTGAAAAATGCTCATGACGAACTCGAACACAGGGTTCAGGAAAGAACCTCGGCTCTGGCTTCCGCTAATCAGGAACTCGTTTCTGAAATCAGGGAGAGAAAGCAGGCCCAGAAAAAACTATATCAGCAGGCTCAGGTGCTAGCCTCCATCACAGACTCATTGCTCATAATATCCCGGGAAATGAAAATCATTTTCTCGAATGAGGCTTCGAGGGAAATCTTTGATGTTGGAGACCCTGATAAAATTAACTCACACTTCTGCTATGAGATTCTGAGACATTCTCCGAATCTTTGTGACGAATGTCCGGTCGTGGACGTACTGGAAGATGAAAAGCCCCATAAATCAGTGATGTGTTATGTGGGCAAGGACGGTAGGGAATCATGGTTTCACAATAACGCATTCCCCTATTACGACGATTCAGGTGAACTCCTTGGAGCCATCCTGCTCAGCACCGATTATTCCATACAGAAGGAGACCGAGAAGGCTCTGAATTATGCTAGGGAGCAGGCGGAAGCAGCCAGCATTTCCAAGAGCGAGTTCCTGATGCGGATGAGTCACGAAATCAGGACTCCGATGTATGCGGTCCTGGGTACACTAGACCTTATACTGGACTATGAAAACCAATTACAGCACAGAGACCTGTTGATGAACGCAAAACTCGCCGCGGAATCACTTCAGGGGGTTTTGAACGACATACTGGATTTTTCAAAAGTTGAGGCCCAACGCATTGACATCTTATGCAATGAGTTCTCCCTGCGACACCTGGTTGAGCAGGTCGTGGACACACTAAATCTCAGGGCACGGGAAAAAAACATAGAGCTTGTTGCCCACTACCTTTGTGATGTGCCTGACCAGGTCCTGGGTGATGATTTGAGAATCAGGCAGATACTGACCAATTTGTTGGGTAACAGCATCAAATTCACTCACAGTGGCGAAATATTTCTCAAGGTAGAGTATTTTGAGGACAAGTCGACAGACGGACACTTCAGTTTTGAGGTCACAGATACCGGGATCGGAATAGCCTCGGAAAACCTGGAAAAAATATTTGATCCCTTTGACCAGGCGGAAGGGTTTGTGGCAAGGACCTACGGTGGGACCGGTCTGGGACTTTCAATCACGAAATCCCTGGTAGAACTGATGGGTGGTAGAATCCTGGTTGAAAGTGAGGTCGGAAAAGGTAGTTCATTCCGCGTCACAATCCCTCTGAAACTCACCAGAGGTGGGGACGGGGTTACGGATGAATGCCAGATCTCGGCTGAAGGAGAAATTGTTCTGATCTTGGACGACAACAGGAAGAGCGCTGAGACCTTAAAAGCCAATCTAGACCGACTTGGCTTTGATTCACGGGTTGAGTGTGATCCGTCCAAGCTGTCGGAATTAATTGAGCAACACTTTCAGGCATCTCGGCGTCCCAGCTATATATTCATCGACCACGAGATGCCAGGCCTCGACGGAATCGCTGTCCTGAAAAGCTTGAATGAATTTCACAATGTCTGCAAAGTCTTTATGGCCCATCCAGCCCAGTTGGCTGCAATCGAGGAAGCAAAGGCCAATGGAGCCGATCATTTCCTGTCAAAACCATTCAAGCTTAACGAAATAATAAAACTTTTCGATTCTTCCAGTGATGTGGCGGCGATTGGGGGCACACTAACCGGACACAAACCTCAACCGGAAATGCCCATAAGACTAGATGATGAGGCTCGTAGCGCTATAAGAATATTGTTGGCCGAAGACAACACTGTTAACCAAAAACTCATTCAGAGGACTCTCGAAAAGAAAAAATTCACCGTGGTGACTTCAAACAATGGGGTAGAGGCGGTGGAAAGATTCAAATCCGAGCCTTTTGATCTGGTGCTAATGGATTTGCAAATGCCTGTTCTGGATGGTTTAAACGCCACCAGGATGATCAGGCAATTCGAGATGGGGAAAAAACGTCGAACTCCGATAGTTGCCATGACTGCCCATGCTTTTCAGGAGACACAGAGTGTTTGCGTTGAAGCAGGAATGGACCACTACTTGTCTAAACCAATATCAGGCCGGCTTCTCATAGAAAAAATAGAATCAATCCTGGCAGGAAGTCACACAATGTGATTGGCCTCTGTATAAGAGTCATGTCACGGAACTGATCAATTCCAAGGCCCGTCTCAAATGGCTTGCCGATTCCTTGATGGGTAAAGATCACAGGACTCCTTGATGCACTCCTTCTGAATCAGACTCTGCGAGCAAACCAGTCGCTGATCGGCAGGCAGGTGAATGCCCAGAATGGATCCTGAAAGTTCTGAAGCCTTGCGCAGGCAGTTGTAACATTCGCGCTGACAGCATCTAGCGGCTGCAAATAGTGATGTGGCATTTGTGGCTTCAGATACTGCTCTCATCACGGATTGCCGTTCCTGAGGCGTCAAGGGTGTCGCATTAAGAATTATTGAAAAAGCTATGCCAACCCCTGCAGCAGCCCCGCAAACCCCTAAAGACGCGCATGATCCCCCCTTGACGGTCTGTCCGCGACGTATGGCCTCAAACATGTCTTCAGTCCTCAGAATGCCTCCGCTATTTCTGTAGGATGTCAGGATTATGGCAGGTATGAGACTGTGATGTTCTGGCCCATTAAGAGGAAATGAAACTCTTCTTATGGTCTTAAGGAGTCCGATCATGTCTTTCTCGGAGGTCTCGAGGCAATATTCATTGATGCGTGTAAGAGGGTTGGCGCTGTGACAACGGTCGCACACGAAATGATTCTGCTCACAGGCGCTCAAAGAATAAAAAAGTTCGCCGCAAAATTCACAATTGCGCTGTGAAGCAGTCCCTGAATAGACAATCTGACTTCCACAAATAACGCAACCTGAGAGGCGCAGGGGCCTTTCAGCAAGTTGGGTATCCGTGGAATCGTTTACGCAGCAGGAGCAGGTCAGGAATTCATCCTGACCCAGAACGCTAAAATCTGTATTGTCGAGTTGCGCCAGGCCGGCTTCTGTCCACGAACCGTTGTTCCCCTCAAGATAATAGCCTACTTCTCTGACCTCCCCCTTGTTTAGCAAAAGAAAAGGATTCTGACTCACACCCACGAAGTCAAGCGGCCCCTTGTACATCAAAGTCACCGTTTTGGGATTTGATGGCTTAAAGGCCCGAAAAGTAAGTGAAAAAAAACGATGATCCATTACGTTCCTGTATGGAAATCTGGAGATTATCCCCGAATTGCAGAAACCGGCATCCTTGATCATCGTGAACAGGTATTCCTGGCGCAAAGCCCCGCCAAGACATTCCCCCGATAAAAGAGGATCTGTTTTTATTTCGATGGGAGGTTCTGTGTCAGAAACCACGTCAGAAATCACCATGCGGCCCCCGGGCCTGAGCACCCGGAAAACCTCTGACAAAACCTTTCGCTTGTTTCCAGTCAAGTTTATTACGCAGTTTGATATCACTACGTCAGCAAAGTTGTCGGGCAAAGGGATGTCTTCGAGCATGCCCATCAGGAAGAGGGAATTGCCGAACCCCAGGGTCTTCTGAACCTCCGGAGCGGCTGCCACAGCAAGATTTAGCATTTGAGGCGTCATATCAACACCCACGGCCAGCCCACCCGGACCTAGTTTGCGGCAAGCAATAAAAATCTCGACTCCAGATCCGCAACCCAAATCAACCACTGTTTCGCCCTCTTGCAACTCAGCCAGAGACACCGGACTGCCGCATCCATACATTCTCTTTCTTGCAAATTCAGGAACAAGTTCCGAATCAGAATGGGTCAGTGGGACGGGATTGAGTATCGTTTCATCAGGCTGATCGGCCCTTTGTCCGTAAAAAGACCGCACAAGAGCGCCGCCTCTGTTCCCTGGTAGTGTCAAAAGGCAGTTAGAATGACAAAAGTTGACATCGGGATCTGCATGACAGTCGTATATTATGTCCCCCATTCTTAACAGAAGTCCGCTATTTGCTGGCGTCCTTAATTTTTCAGCCTCCTTGCCTATGACACGGATGGCTATTTCTCCATGGATTCTGTGAAAAGGATCCGCTTCAGGGTGGATTGACGAACAGTTGATGTCACAATTCATCAGTATCTGGTCCATGTCCGCACCACCTGTTATTAAGCGCAGCGGATCATGGGAAACATCTGGGATCTGATCCAGGGAAAAAGACCTTATTTTTCCGAAAACAGGACTCTCACGCCAGATGTCCTCAAGTCCCTGCCTGAGTTCACCGGCGCATAAATGTTTTATCCCAACTGTGGCAGGTGAGGGGTAGACGCATGAGTCCGGTCCAACTGCCAGAGAGTCCCATCCTGCTGATCCGAGGTCAAATCTCGTGCCTACATGAGTAAATACCTGAGAGCGTATTGCCTCAACATTGTCAATTGATACTCCCAGTTCATCTGCCAGGTCCATGGCATCGCAGAGACATCCGAGGAGTCGATGTTCCTCCGGATGAAGTATTGAGCGACCAACACCAGCTCTTAAATGCCACAGAAAATGGACGTTACCCACTCCTGCATGGTTGGCGATTCTAATGAAATCAGTCAGAGCATGAAAGTTGTCGTTGTTCACCGACATTGCCAGGCTGCATCCAAAACCGCCCCGGATAATTTTCGAAACTGAATCCATGACGAGTCTAAAGCTACCGAGACCACGGACCGAGTCATGAGTCGTTTCAGAGCCATCCAGGCTGATCTGAAAACTGAGCCTGGCTTTGTCAAGCCGATCGAACCGGTCTGAATATTTTTCATAGAGCAGGCCATTGGTCAGCACCCCGACCCTCATGCTTTCAATATCGAGCAAAAATTCAAGGATGCTCGCAATGTCAGGATGGGTGAGTGGTTCCCCTCCCGTCAAAAAAACGACACCAAGCCCAAGTGGCAAGGCATGTTTAACTGTGGCCTTGATTGTGCTCAGTTCGAGCCGCAGGCTTTGTCCTATTCTGTCGGAAAAGAGACAATGGCTGCATCGTTGATTACATTCGTCAGTGATGTGAAACCATAACTCATGGAGTTTATACAGTTGCTTATGATGTCTGCCGTAATAAGGCCTTGGTTCCGGAGCCTTTATCGAAGACAGGAAGGATCTCAGAGAAAAAAGCCTGCTCAAGCTCGCCTCGACTTCATCCAGGCTCGTGATCAAATCAGCCGCATGGCCTTTGGCGAAGCCTTCCCGCAAAATCCTGTCCATAGAGGGAGAGGGAACAAACCAGTAGGGAGTTAATGGGTCAACATATATGCTAATCCCGGATTTGGTTGTCCTAAAAAAATGTCTGTCCAGCAAGTTCACCTCTTCCCAGAGGAGAACCTTTTCATCCGACGGGTTTTCCTCTGAAAATGGTGACACAGAATAATTGTGACTCAAATGGCCCCTCCTCCAATCATCGCTTACTCGAAACAGCCCTATTGTGGACGCTTCCAAGTCTAGCCCCACAAAGCCCGGAAAATATTAGGACCTTAGATAATTTAACGCCTGTCGGTGGACAGTGGGGCTTACGTTGTCGTTTACAGAAGCCGCTATTTTCTCTAGAGCCGGGATTACCCTTTCCCTGAGTTGCGGCCTCATTTTCTGGACATGCTGGAATACATTCAGGAGAAGAGACGCAACGAAAGTGTTAACCGGCGCCAATTCCGTGACAGTCCTGACTGTCCATTCAATCCCTTCTTCCGTCCAAACCTTCTTATTATTCATGGCCATGGGAATGAATAACGCTCTAGACCATGTTGGGTTTGTGACATCAAAGCCCGGCCGAGATTTTTCAGCTTCTATCATCGCAAAAACGTCTTCCCGTGTGCCCGATGACACAACCCTGAGATAATTGGCATATGCGCTCAAGTGACCCTTCCAGTCTTGATAGGTCTGTTCGAGCACAGCGTGTCTGTGTGTTGAGGAACTCCTGTTGAGCGCGCCCAGGGCCGCTACCCTGTCTGTAGCAGTTGTGGCCTTTCGAAAATGCTCAAATATGATCTCGTGAGACTCTTCGGAATCTACCACCGTAATAAGTTCGAGCAGTACCTGTTTGAGAACCCTGTCTTCGATCCCGTCCTTCGGGTCATGCTTGCGCCCATAGGTGTCAAGGCTTAGGAACAGCTCAATAAGTCTGGTTCGATACCTGTCATTTATGGCCAACATTAGCCTTTCTTTGGCTACAACCAGCTCCGGATACCACGTCACGTAACTTCTGTTTAACGGTTGTTCATCTATCTTGATGAGAAACGCCTTTAAAGACGAGCCTACTCTCGCTTCCTCGAGTAATTCCCCATAGAGATCAAGCCATTCAGGGTCAATGGAATGTTCAACGTTCTCAAGGATGGCTACCCTCTCTTTGTCAGTGAGAGATCGCATCGCCTCGACCCGGTTGAAAGAATCAGAATCATGTTTGGCCTGAAATGACAATTCCTCGTGGGTTACCCCAATGTGTGAAAATGAACCGTAAAACGAATACCCCCTGTTTAGCGATGCGAACGCCGGTTTTTCACTTATGTTTTGCAGCCGTATGATGGCGCTTTCGTCTTCAAGTTCTACAGTTCTCTCTGTGTGAGGAATCAGCCCGCCATATTTGTCCACCAGCGCCAGTTGAATCGGAATGTGGAAAGGCGCTGCGGCTTTGTCAACCTGCTGGGTGAATATTATCTCATATTCTTCAGTCTCGGGTTTGTACTGTGTCTGGGCAGTGACCTTGGGGTATCCGATTCTATAGAGCCATCCATCTTTGAATTGGCTGAGCGATCGCGATGACACCTCTTCAAAACAGTCGAAAAAGTCCTGCGTTGTGGCGTTGGAATGCCTGAAGCGACTGAAATAAAGATCCTTCCCCATCCTGAATCGGTCATGGCCAACTATCAGCCTGAGCATCCTGATGACCTCGGCGGCCTTGACGTATGTCACTCCATCAATGAGTTCATCAGGGTCATTGAATCCGTCGCGGACAATCTTTCCGGCTTTTCCTGTGTCTTCTATGGCAAGTGGGCCGAGCAGTGGGTGCCTGATTGAGTCAACCTGATTGAGTCTGGTAAAACTTCTGTCAAAGACGTCACCCATGAAGCTGCGTTCAACATCAACGGTATAGGCTTCGTTCAACCAGACGTCGAATGGTGAATCCATGGTTGTTTCGCTGCCGCATTGATTGTGCTCGAATTCATGGACGATCACTGCATGCGCGTACATGAGTCCGGTATCGAGCGTGTGTTCATGAATTAGCGCCGCGTCAGTGACTATGGTAGTGTTTCCAACGTTTTCCATGCCCCCGAAATTGGATTTTGTCATGCAGATGGTTCTGTAAGTGTCACCGGTGTATTCGTAATCCTGGGTCTTCTTGATCCAAAGCACGGACTGTTTGAGTATGGCCATCGGAATCGAAGCCTCATGGACCCTTCCCGGTGGAGTTAAATACTCGAGTCTGACTACCCTGCCACTATCGTAAACTACCTCGTCAACCAGCGTGTCCCACGTGCCGACGCAAATTATGAAAAGATAAGGCGCCATCGGGACCGGATTCACATAAGTTATCGTCTGGCGAGTCGGGTCACTTTCCAGGATTACTGGCTTGCCTTCGGGGTTGGATCGCTTGCAGATGTTACCGTTGGAGATGAGGTGTGTATAACGGGCGTCAGCCTCTATGGTGGTAGTCATTGAACACTTTGCCCGGCAGTCGTCAAAAATAGGAGCGATCCTCTGAAAGCCCCACTGCTGACATTGGGACATGTATTGCTGGGGACATCCATCCGGAGTCACATCTCTGTAAATACCCTCAAGAATGTTTTCGGACGCGATACAACGGGAAATTGTCCTGAGTTTAAGTTTTGTGCCAGCGCGAACCGGATGCGGAGTTTCAACGACAAGCCTGTTACTCGATTTATCATAACCGTAGTCCGCCTCAACCGGTTCATCTGATGTCAGCCAGTTCACAGAGAGGATCTGGAGTTCACGCGCGTCCAGCGCCACAAAGCGTAAGTCCTCCAGCGCAGTAAATTCCAAGGTGTTGGACACCTCGACAAATTTGTCCATAAAATTTATGTGCAGGGTCAGGTTATCCAATTTCACTTTTAGGGGAGCAAAATCGGAAGGTGTATATTTGAAGAGATTAGGCAATGTTCAAGCTCCTTTTCCATCGAGTCTGCTTTCGGTCACTAAGAAATTGTGGCCATTGGATCTTTTTTGATCTCACTATGACCACAATCTGTTCTCAAAATGTATATCTATTGGCAGCGCTTAGCAATCAATGCATGACTTTTCAGAGACCCCTTCAGGCCTCGAAAAATGTTCATGTCATTCCACAATCTGTTGGTTGCAGACCGTAATTCGACATTAACCATTTTATCTTGCCAACCAGTTCCTTGACATTCCAGGTCTTTTTGACTGATTATAACTCTTTTACACAACCCTATTTCCTGACAGGTGAACAGTATGATTACGAGCCAATTTGGTAGACATAGAGTCGCTTCCGGAGTCAGTCAACTCGACAGGCTCTTAGGTGGATTGTTCATTGGCGACAATGTGGTCTGGCATGATGATTCGGGAAGTTTGGCCTCAGTGTTCTGTTTGAATCTTATTCAGGCTTCGCAGTCCCAGAATAAACCTGTCATATACGTCAGTTTCGATAGGTCGCCTCGCAATCTGTTGGACAAGCTCGGCTCACTGACAGAGAACCCCATGTTGACGATACTGGATTGCTTCACCTGGGGCAAAGGCGCAGGGTCAGATGTATTTCTTCGATTCTATTATGAAAACAAGACGGAGTGGCCTTGCAGGATTATCAGGGTTGATGAACCGCGCCAGCCCACTCACGTAATGGACGCCCTCTATGGAATCCATTCCGGTATGACTGAGGACGTGCGTTTCGTATTCGAGAGTATCACCGGAATGCAGGACCTATGGGGTGGGGAAGACAGTATTCTAAAATTTTATACGCATTCCTGCCCGAGATTGTATGAACTCAATGCAGTGGCATACTGGATCATGGAGAAAAACGCGCATTCTTCACGTCTCAGGGCCCAAATAAACCAGATCGCCCAAGTAGCCATAGAATTATCTGTCAAGAGGGGATCTACGTCCCTGGCAATCCTCAAGGCTGAAGGTAGAGGCATGGATAACCTTCAAAAGCCTTACAATTATTGGACGAAGGATCTAAACATAAGCTTCGAGGAAGAACGTAAGTCCACCAGAGGTATAGAACTTGGAGCAAGGCTCAGGGAGGTCAGGACAAAGAGAGGTTTGTCTCAAACCGAGCTGGCCAAATTGGTCGGTGTAACCCCAAGTACCATATCGCAAATCGAAAGCAATCTCATCTATCCTTCCCTGCCCGCCTTGCTCAAAATGGCAGAAGTGCTTTCCGTGGATGTGAGTTCGTTTTTCCAAGAAAAAATGAATCTGGCGCGCAGGGTAGTGTTTTCTTCAAATGAGTCCTCCGAAATAAAACTGCCGGACATGCCGGAAGGCGCCATGGTCGCTAACTTGCTGATCCCCGTCGACTTCGACGCTCAGACCGAACCTTACCTCATCGAGCTGTCAGCAGACGCCAAGCTACCATCCCATTTCTTCATTCACAAAGGT
>CALDNG010000240.1 GCA_937915285.1 uncultured Desulfomonile sp.
CTTAAAAATCTACCAAGCGCCATAGCGGTATCACATTCGCTCAGGGGCTGAAACACCCAATATGCTTAGGCCGTTGAATATAACGAGCCTTACGGCTTCCACGAGGTAAAGCCTGGCTTTTTTCAAGCGCTCATCCTCCGTGAGGACCTTGTTGTCGTGATAATAAGAGTGAAAAAGTTCGGCTAACTCCATCAAATAGAAAGTTACCCGGTGAGGTTCGAGCGCTTGAGCCGCTTCGTTTAAAACATCCGGGAAATCGGCCAGCTTTTTCATCAGAGTCAATTCTTCAGGAAGATTAAGAGCATTCAGATCAGGATCACTGAAATCAGCGTCAATTCCTTTTTCTGAGGCTATTCTGAAAATGCTCGAAATCCGTGCATGAGCATACTGAACGTAGTAAACTGGGTTATCACTTGATTGCTTTTTTGCCAGATCAAGATCAAAATCCAGATGGCTGTCACAACGTTTTGTCAGGAAGAAGAATCTAGCCGCGTCGGACCCCACCTCTTCCAGGACTTCCCTAAGGGTTATGAACTCCCCGGATCTGGTAGACATTGAAATTTTCTGACCATCCCGGATGAGATTGACAAACTGAACGAGTAACACTTTCAACTTTTCCGAAGAATAGCCGAAAGCGTCAATGGCTGCTTTAACCCTGGGCACATAGCCATGGTGATCCGATCCCCAGATATCAACAAGCAAATCGTATCCACGCTGCATCTTTTCGGTGTGATAGGCGACATCGGCAGCAAAATACGTGGGCTCACCGCTAGCTCTAACCAAGACCCTGTCCTTTTCATCCTCATTATCATCCATGAAAAACCACAGGGCGCCATCCCGCGTTTCAGCCTTTCCGAGCCTCTTCAATTCTTCAAGCGCCTTTTTTAACCTTCCACTATCATGCAGTTGTCGTTCGCTGTAATACTGATCGTAGGTGACGCCAAACATGCTCAGATCTTCCTGGATGCCCTCCAGGATTTTATTGCATGCATATCGGGATGTTATCGCAACGGCCTGCGATTCATCCAGACCTTCTGTCTGAGCAGCCTCTGGAGATTTGGAGAATTCAACTGCCATCTGTCGCATGTAGTCTCCCTGATAATGGTTCTCAGGGAATTCCAGTTCTTCACCATTCAACTGACGGAACCTGAACCACAGGGAACGACCCAGAATGTTCATCTGGTTTCCTACGTCATTTACATAGTATTCCGAATCAACGTTATATCCTGTGGCCCTGAGCAGCCTCACCAGACTGTCTCCGACAGCGGCCCCTCTGCCATGCCCAACATGCAGCGGTCCAGTCGGGTTGGCGCTGACAAACTCAACAAGTACACGCGGACCCGACAGTTCATCTGAAAGCCCGTACCTTTGCTTCCTGTGATGAATCAAGCCAAGGTTCTGTCGCCAAAAATCAGCGTCAAAAAAGAAATTGATGAAGCCCGGGCCGGCTATTTCACAATGAGATACAAAAGTCGATCCAAGGTCCATTGCTTTTATTAGGCTAGAGGCAAGGTCTCGCGGTTTTAATCGGAGTTCTTTGCTTGAAACCAGGGCTACATTGCTAGCGAAATCTCCGAACTTTGCATCCTTTGAACGCGAAATATCGAACTTCGGCAAACCGGCCGGCTCAACTGACCAGCCTTCCGCGTTAGCGACCTTATCCAGGGCTGCCAGAATAATTTCCTTGATTATATGTTTCATGAATTAATTTCCAGATTGTCTGTCGATGTCTTCCTGATTCGACTCCTCAGAATCATCAATGATTTTAAGGGTCACATCTCTGGTGAAATCAGCGCAGCGAGTAGTCGATGCGCCATCCATAAGAAACTTTTTGTTACATGTCTGTCGCCAGGCGCAAATTACACATATAGTTTTGTCGCTGGACATGGCTAGACTCCTTTATGTAAAATCTTATTATCATTTCTATAGATTAGGGTCAAGACCTTTGATCATGCTTCATATTATTAACTGGTCTGCAATCTAGTGGAATTATTGGACTGTTTTTGGTAGATATTATGCTGAGGAACTAACATGCAATTAATTGATCCTGATATGGTCAGGCTTTTTCCGGGTCAGGCCATGAAAGCCATTTTTCTTAATGAAAGGAACAGGTCAGAGCAAATAGGTTTGTTCCTTAGACCTGTTTACGAACTTTCCTCTTTGGACGGGGCGACAGAAGTAATCCACCGAGGGGGTCTCATAAAATTTGATGAGATTTTCCTGGTAGTTACCATGGTTAAACATGTCGGGACTGAAGGTGGGCTTTTTGATGTCTGGTGGAATTATCATCAACCCGGCGGTCCGGACTCATTTCAAAAGATGGCTTCCCAGGAGAGATTATCGACTTTCTTCTATGATAATCATGGCAAACGCTTTATTGTGGATACGGAGAATTCCTTCAGAAGATTTTTCGCCGGACTCAGCGAATTGATTGGCAAGACCAGTCCGTGGACCGAAATAGAATTCGATAGGGCTGTAAACAAATGTTGCGCCCAGTTCTATCCGAAGGAAAATCTCTGGAACATGGTGAAAACCAAGTCGGACATTTTTGATTCCAGATCAAGACTCGATTTGGATTTGAACATGTATGAGGGATTCATACCCGAAGATTTAAAACCGTTTTATCTTTTTTCCACGGAGCTTGGTCACTGTTTGAGCATCATACCGTCCAATCTCGAACAAGAGGCCGATGAAAAGGGGCCGTCATTTTTCCTGACACCTGCGCCGGTAAAAACGGTGCTCAGATGTGGAATAAGATGGTTGAAAGGCTATCCTGTAGCGGCAATTCCTTTCATTCCCGGACATGGCCTGGCCGCGCCACCAGAGGATTACGAATTTTAGCCACATTTTCCCCATGGATTACTAAACTTATTTAACACATTATTTTTACATAACTTTGATATGTAATGTTGTGGCGACTCGAATTCCTTGACACTTCTGGCTGTCGTTGTTATTTCTTGAATATTCTATAACATGCCTCGCTCTGAACATTGTCAGCCCTGCAAATTGACCATAACAAGGAGCGATGCGAAGGAGTGTATGTCCAATTGGAGGATTCGCTACCAGAAACTCAAGGTTTAGTTAAATGGCTCAAAAGCAAGATGGGACTAAACAGAGTTCCTAAAGAACTTCAACAGGTTATAGATGAAAGTGAGGAAAGGGGCCTTATCGATCATGACGAAGGCGACATGATCGAGGGTATTTTTGAATTAAAACAGACGGTAGCCAGAGAGATAATGATACCTCGGACGCAGATAGTGGCGGTACCGAAGGACTGTCTTCTGGACCAGCTATTGAGCGCAATCATTCATTCCGGTCACTCCAGAATTCCTGTTTATAAAGAAAACGTCGATCAAATCATCGGAATCCTCAACGCCAAGGATCTTCTGCCTTTCTGGCTAGACCAGAATAAGGTCTTTGAAATTGAGAAAATATGTCGCGAACCGTTCTTTGTTCCGGAAACCAAGCGCATTAACGATCTCCTCAATGAACTGAGGTCAAAAAAGTCTCACCTCGCCGTTATAGTGGATGAATATGGCGGCACATCCGGAATTGTCACAATAGAAGATATAATTGAGGAAATCATTGGAGATATTCGGGATGAGCATGACAGGGAAGAAGATGAATTCGTTCCCCAGGAAGACGGTTCAACTCTTGTGAACGCATGGGCAAATCTGGATGATTTTGAAGAAAGATTCGAAGTCAAAGTTCCCAGGGAAGGATATGACACTGTCGGGGGCTTTATCATCCATCTGCTGGGAAAGGTGCCGAGGAAAGGCGAGGAGATAATTTACGAGGACATCCGGATGAGAATTCAGTCAGCAGACGCCAAACGTGTGGCGAGAGTTCTGGTAAAGCGTATTTCCGAACCGGTATCAGAAAACAGAGATGGGATTCCGGAAACCACTCCATGAAAAAATCCCTGCTAGCTTCAGCGACTAGCGGACTTTTACTAGCCACTGCTTTTCCACCCTGGCAACTGGACCTGATAGTCTGGATTGCCCTTGTTCCACTGCTATGGTCTATCAGGTCCTGTCGCACCTCAACAGAGGCCGCACTCTGTGGCTGGGTATCGGGTTTTTTTTTCTTTAGTGTCGATGTCAGGTGGGTTTACGACACCCTAACTGTTCACGGACATTTCTCCCCTTATCTTTCAGTGGTAATTCTATTCCTGATGACAATATCACTGGCGTTTTCTACAGCCGTTTTCGGCTTCCTGTGCAGGCTTGCCTGCAAGTCAATTGCCCCTGGCTGGGTGATATTCCCTACAGTCTGGGTGTCCGTGGAATACGCCCGAACGTATGCTCTGACTGGATTCCCATGGGATCTCCTGGGCTATTCCCTGGCCCAAAGGCTCAACCTGGTTCAGGTCGCCGATATTACAGGAGTATACGGCTTATCCTTTGTGATTGTTTTTATTAACTCCGTAGTTCTCGAAACGTTTTCAAAGAGAAACAAATCGTTTTATCCATTGATGACCCAAATTGTTTTAGGGATAGTCCTGATAACTTTTTGCTCTGTTTACGGCTGGTATCAGTTGGGACGACATGCCGAGGAATCTCCTTCTGAAAACAGTTCCACGATAGGGATACTGCAGGGTGGTATTCCCCAGGGAGTTAAATGGAATGAAGCCTACCGATCATTGACTTTTAACACTTATGAAAATTTTGCTGAGCAGTCAGTCTCGGCTGGCGCTGAACTTTTGATATGGCCTGAAACTAGTGTTCCCGTTGTGATAGGTGGAGAGGATTTAGCCTGGATGAGGGCCATGGAAATTTCGTCTAAATTGAAAACCCCTATGCTTATAGGAGCCCCGTCCCAAACAGACACTAGGGGGGAAATCAATTTTTTCAACAGCGCTTTCTTGGTGAATGGCTCCGAGATACTCTCAGGTTATGACAAGATTCATCTTGTTCCATTCGGTGAATACATGCCCTTGGGTTGGCTGTTTCCCCTAGGCCCTGGAATGGCGGCCAGAGAGGCGGACTTCTCTCCCGGCGCCAATATGACCCTCATGAAACCTCTCGATCTCCCGGCCTTTAGCGTGCTTATATGTTATGAGGCCATATTTCCGGATCTCAGCAGACTCGCCGTAAACAATGGCGCTCAATTTCTTGTGAATATTACAAACGACGGATGGTTTGATTCCTCATCAGCGCCTTTCCAGCACTTATCCATGGCAAAATTCCGTTCGATAGAGAACAGGGTTTGGTTAATCAGGTCTGCCAACACAGGTATAAGCGCGGCAATCGATCCCGCTGGCAGGATAGTTGATTCCATTTCATTAGCGGAATCAGGCTGGATAAATGTTAAAATTCCAGAGCAGGTAAATGTCGGATCCTTATATACTAAATATGGCGACGTGTTTGCGCTGTCGTGTATAATAATCATGACCCTGACCCTTGTATCGGCTTTGATCCACAAGGAAAAACGGGAAGGCTTACAATATGACACCATTCGCCACTAAGACACTGGTACGCATCGGGGCAGGGCTTTGCTTTACTGGGTTGGTTGTTTGGTTGATGCATGCTCTTGAGTCCGTGACAACCATTCTGATGGTCTCTTTCTTCATAGCCTACATTCTGAATCCTTTTGCCCTGACACTGGGCAAATATGGTATTGGCAGGATTCCCGCCGCAGTCATTTCATTGTTGCTTGTTTTTGCATTCTTTCTGGGGTTGGTTCTGCTGATAGTTCCGGCAATAGCCGGTGAACTATCGGAATTTTCAGCATTGGCGCCGAAATATTTTAAAGTCATTCAAGGTGTCTTTTTTGAAATTATTTCCAGATTTGACATTCCTTTTCCACAGGACATGAATGAATTGTCAACCATCGCCATAGAACGGGGAAGACAATTGTTACCCGGGATAACAAAGGCCCTAGGGCAGGTTGTCTCCTCCGTATTCACTTCTACCATATCAATCCTTGCAGCAATCTTTCAGGTATTGCTGATCCCCATAATTGCCTATTATTTGCTTGTTTCCTTCGAGAACATTAAATCAGGAGCTATAGAGTTGCTTCCGCTATATACCAGAGACGCAATTATTACAAAATTCCGGGAAATAGACCAGGTGCTTGCGAGTTTTGTGCGCGGTCAACTTACAATAGCGCTAATGATGGCGGTTTTGTATAGTTTTGGATTCATGGTGATAGGTATAGACTTGGCCCTTGTGCTAGGAATCATATCGGGTCTGCTCTTCATCGTCCCATATCTCGGTACAATGGTAGCCCTGATATTCGGCCCTATTATGGCTTTTGCCAAATTTGGGGACGTGATCCATGTGTTGTACGTCCTGTTCTGGATAGGTGGAGTTCAGGCTTTCGAGTCATATGTTCTTACGCCTAGAATAGTCGGCCAGGCTGTCGGACTCCATCCCGTGGTTTACATCATCGCCCTGATAGTAGGCGGCAATCTTTTTGGATTTGTCGGAATGCTGGTAGCTATTCCGGTAGCTGCTGTGTTGCGGGTTTTGTTGTTGACACTGCTTGAGGAATACAAGCGTTCGTATCTGTATCACGACAAACCCGGGAAGGACCCTGTTTAATGACTCGCCTGACGGCGTCAGAGAGATTTGCAGACGGATCAAAGACAGAAAGAGGAACACTTTTTGTTGTGGCTACCCCTATAGGGAATCTGGAAGACATTACGATACGGGCAGTAGAAACTCTCAGACATGTAAACCTTATAGCCTGCGAGGATACCAGGAAGAGCAAGGTGTTGATCAATCATTGGGGCATCAGGACGAGGCTCATGAGTCTGCATCGTTTTAGTGAAGCCCGTAAGATAGAAGCGGTATTAGGTAAACTTGAAAGGGGTTACTCAATAGCTCTCATTACCGACGCCGGCACTCCGGCCGTGTCTGACCCCGGAAACAGGCTAGTCAAGGCAACTCTCCAATCAGGATACAAAGTTTCTCCAATCCCTGGACCCTCATCTATAACCACTGCTCTGTCTGTTTCGGGTATGGACTGCTCCTCGTTTCTATATCTCGGTTTTGCTCCGCGTAAGGCTTCACAGAGAAGACTTTTTTTTGCCGACATTCAGAGACAGCAACGTACGGTTGTTTTTCTTGAAACCCCTGCCCGCATAATTGAAACCTTGCAGGTAGGATGTGAATATCTGGGCTCAAGGCGCGTTGTCCTTTTCAGAGAGTTGACCAAGGTTTTCGAAGAAATCATACAGGGAGATGCTTGCTCGATTCTCGATTCCCTCAAATCCAGAGACTCAGTGAAAGGAGAGATCACGGTTGTCGCGGAGGGGGCTTCAGAACAAAGCCCAACGGTGGACATCGAAGATGCTGTGACCGAATTAATGGCAGAAGGACTTTCGGGAAAAAGACTGGCCGTTGAAGCATATATCAGATTCGGCCTGAACAAGACTGCTGTGTATCAGAAGTTTCTTGAACTAAAAGACAAAATTCAGTAGCAACTTCTTTTGATCAATTCTGGAACAAAAACCCCAGGTGGATTTTAAGCTTTTGCTTCACGCAATTTCGAGAAACATTATCTGGAAGGGCCTTCATTTTAAACCATTGGCTGAGCTGTTGGCTATTTTGTGCCTCAGTTCCACCTTCCTTTTGGAACTGTCCATCATGATCGCGAGGTTGGAAAGGCTTCCGGCTCCAAGCAGGTTTGTTACTTTCCTTGTCTTTTTGTCGAATGTCTGGACCTGTATAGTACCAAGTGGCAGATTGTAAACGTAAACATCCTTTATAAGATACTTGGTTACAGGCAAAGATGTCCCATCAGCTATGCTCACCACTCCTTTGCCTACCTCTTTGACCTCTACATCCTTGGAGATTTCCTTCATGAGGGACTTATCCACCAGGCTGTGAGTCGCGCCGGTGTCCAGTAGGAAGCGATGGGGCTGACCTTTCTTCCCGAATTTCACCTGAACGAAGACCTGTCCATCTTCGCTCATAGAAACCTGCACTGCATTAGGCCCGAGACTTGTAATGAGCAACTCATTGAGAATGTTTGCGGCAATTCTTTGAGTTTGTGGATCCGGATTCAGCTTAAGGGCCTGCTCAGCGTCCCTTCGGGCCTCCTCGAGGTTGTCATGCCTCAAATTCGCCATACCCCTGGCAGCGTACGCAAAGCCCGAGGAAGCGTCAAGATCTATAGCCCTGTTTAGGTCACCTAGCGCACGGTCAACATTTCCAACGTTTATGAGTGTCACTGCCCTGTTGATCAAGGACGCGGATCGCAGTGTTTTGTTGTCATGTGGAGTTTTTATTGCAGCGCTAAAATCACTTATAGCTTCATTCTGAACACCCTTCTTGAGGTTCAGCATCCCCCTCAGATGTAAGCCGGAAGCCAGAGTCTCTCCTTCAAGGTCATCGGATTTGAGTACCGATGTCAAGTCCTTCCAGGAGTTCTTCACATCCCCTTTCTGATAATAGGCCTGAGCGCGGGCAAGCTTTACTACGTTGGAATTACGTTTACTTGAATCCAAAAGATCCAGCGTGCGCGAAAAAATGTCTATGGCGGTCTGGTAATGTCCTGATTTTAAATGGGATTTACCCTGCTCAAACCATTTCAGGGCGTTGTCCGACGCCTGGCATACAACCGGCGTGTGTCCAATTAAGACATGGTGTATCAGGATGAAAAAAATTATCTTCCACAGGCTCGAAGTCGCTTGCATTTCAGCAAATCAATCCCTGAATCAACTATGATTTTCTGGAGTAATAAAACTGACTACTAATAGAAAAACTTGTTCTTTCAAAGACTAAATAGCATAAATTAGAAAAAGAGTCCATATTATGCGTGAACTCACTAGGATTGGCGGCCTGCATGCCAATCCTGGAACTTCTTTGCTAGTTTTCCCACTGCGATTATATACAGAATAAGTCCTATTAAAACCGTCATCTTGGAAATGTATTCCCAGTCCATCGACAGGAAAAACTTCTGACCGCCATCTATGAAAAATCCGAAAGGCACAATGAGGATAAGCGCTGCGACAGCCTTATACTTGAAGGGGGTGGGAAGGTCGCTCTCGTCAAAAGCCTCTTCAGGGACCTGTTTCGGATCCTCGGGTTTATCTTCAGCTTTGTTTTTTGTTTGGCTATCCATTTTTCATTTCCTTGGCCCAATTTGTTTGAACCATTCAACAATTTCCTGAATTTCGGACAGTTCTCTGCCGGATATCTTTCTTACTGTACTCAAAATCTGCTGAGAAAGCCATAGTCTTTCTTCTTTGTGACAGTGATCCGCCACATCAACAAAGTCCTTCAGAATGTTCGCTATCAGGCGCGCCTGATCAAGAATGGAATCAGCGACAACCGAATCCAGCTTTCGTTGCCGAGCCTCGAGAATCGTGATCACCTTTGAAGCCTCAGACGAATCGCAATCACTATTGAAACGCGAAGATTTCATTAGTATTGAGGCCGCTTCGGCTGTGATGCGGCAACCTTTTTCAAGTTCCACCTGTTGAAGTGGAGGGAAAATCTTGCGTAGCCGGACTCCGGTGCGTACGTCGTAGAATTCATATGTAAGTCCGTCGGCGGAGTTGTCACTGGAAGAGATTACTCTCACAATTACTGCGCCCTCTCGGATCAGCACATGGTCGTTTTTTGTTTGCTCTGTCATGCTAATAAATTAATTCAGTTTTGCTGTCTGAGTAATAGGGTGTAGCGCTCAATACAAAAAATGGTTATTCTGATGGTTGAATCTCTATATAACCTGAAATCGAATAAGCTGAAATATATTTCATTTCATGAGGCTAATATGAATGATCTGCTTTATTCTGCCGACAATCGGAAAGACACGTCTGAAAATTTGTATCAACGGCGTTTTGAAAATTTGTTCAGAGTGGCAATGAAAATTACCTCGTCTCTGAACATCAGCCGTATACTTGAGGTCATCCGGGATGAGGCCAAGACGACGTTACCTCATGTGAAAGAAGTTTGCCTGCTGCTGCTGGACCCTGAGGCCGCTAATTACGCCAGACCCCTTCATTGCGCTATGAACTCAAGCCACATCAATTGCCAACTCTGCAAACGGGGACGTCTTGCTGTTGAAACCGCATTGAAAAAAAAGAGCGGGTACATTTGTTTCAAGATGGATTCTACAGGTTGCGAACTCGTTACGACCGATGAGCCGGCTAGCGGATTGTCGGAAGTAGCCCTACCCATATATCATGGTGAGGAGCCTCTGGCGGTCCTGGATGTCATCGCCAGGGACAACTGCAAAATTACTGAAACTGACCTCCTTTTACTCAAAGATCTCGCTGAATTGACCTCGAACGTAATCATGAACGCTCGCAAGCACTGGAAGGTTTCACAGGAAAAGGTGACTCTTGATCAGATCCTGGGCCATCTAAGGCCCTTTGTGCCTCAGACCGTCCAAAAGATTGTAGATAAAGATCCCATGGCCCCATCTCTGGAAAAAAGAGAAATAGACATCACGGTTCTCTTCCTGGACATTGCCGGTTACAGCCATATTAGCGAATCCCTCACGCAGGATCAGGTCAATTTTGTTGTTGAAAAATATTTCTCCAGTTATCTCGATATATTATATCAATATGGCGGGGACATAAACGAGACCGCTGGTGATGGGCTGATGGTAATCTTTCAGGGCCCGTCAAATGAAAACGCTTTGAATGCGGCCATGGCGGCAATAGATGTTCGTAAGCGGACCGAATCAATCAACACCGAACTAGAGGGGCGCTTCCAACCCGTCCACATCCACATGGGGATGAATTCAGGCAAGGCTTCTGTGGGAACTAGCAGGTTTCAGGGTAGGCAGGGGGCAAGGACAACCTTCACTGCCACCGGCCCCTTGACCAATCTGGCTGCACGACTGGCGTCTGTTGCGGAACCAGGACAGATTCTCGTTGGACCCGAAACGGCTAACCGTATATCTTGCGGATTCAAGCTCGAACAGATGGGGTCCATGCGTTTTAAGAATCTCACAAAACCGGTTGAAGTTTTCAGCCTGGAAGACAAACTCAAGGACTAGCCGTAAACCTGTCATCAGTTCCCTAGCAGTGATGATGACCTTGCAAAGCCTCCTAGCATGCGCATCAAACGCCTCGAAATAAAGGGTTTCAAGAGTTTTCCCGATAGGACCGCGCTGGATTTCGGGTCCGGAGTCACCTGTGTGGTTGGCCCGAATGGGGCTGGAAAGAGTAATATACTCGAAGCCTTAAGATGGGTAATGGGCGAACAGCGTGTGAAGACCCTGCGCAGCAGGCGAATGGATGATGTCATTTTCAACGGCTCCGAAACTCTCAAACCGCTTGGCCTGGCGGAAGTCAGACTGGTCCTGTCTAATCTGAACAAGATTTCAAACCCTGCCTACAATGACTACGATGAAATAATGGTTTCCAGAAGACTGTATCGTGACGGAGCCTCACAGTACGAGATCAACAATGTTCCGTGCCGTCTATCCGACATAACGGATTTCTTCCTGGATACAGGGGTGGGTAAGAATTCTTACGCAATAATTGAACAGGGGCGTGTTGAACAAATAGTGGCCGCAAAACCAGAGGAACGTCGAGTGTTAATTGAAGAGGCGGCAGGCATCAACAAGTATAAGGCAAGAAAGGAGATCGCCCTTAAGAAACTTGAATCTACGAGTCAAAATTTGTTGAGGCTTTCTGATATCCTCTCAGAAGTCAAATCCCAGAGCCTCGCCCTGAAGAGGCAGGCCGGCAAGGCTGAACGGTATCAAGCACTACTCAATCAGATTCGCCTGATGGAAGTTGCCCTGATTTCCGCCAAAATTGAAAGGTGGGGAGACAAACTCATGGTCATCGGGACTGAAGTCAATGACCTCAAGTCCGAGCTTGAAAAAACTGAATTCCGCCTAGTGGACAGGGGCGCTCAACTCGAAAAGAACAAGCTATACAAACTAAAGGCTGAAAGCGAACATCAAGACCTTCTCAACAAAAAACACTCAGTAGAATTGGACTTACGTGCAGTCAGGGAAACGGTCAAAAGATCCGCAGACCGACTCCTGGACGTAAAATCGAGAATGGAAAATATTGAATCTGACATTCTATCCAATATCCAAACCCGCAAACGTGCTACAGCAGACTTTGATGCACTCAGCCAGACCTTGGAACAAACACGTCTGAAATTAAACGGTTACAAATCTGAACTTGAACAGGCGTTAACAGGTCATTCAGAACTCATGGAGACAATTTCCAGCAGTCGCAAGCAGCTTAATCACCTTCGGGATAGTCTTTTCCGCTCATTACAGGACACTGCCGTTGCCAGGAACAAAAAAGAAAGTCTTTTGAAAAGAAGACATGAAGTTGAAGGCCAGATAGCCAGAAAAAAAACCGAGAGGGTGAATCTTACGGCTGAAATGGAATCAGTTCGCCAGAACATTGCTTCAGCCCAGAAAAGAACTGATGGGTTGAGGGAATCGTTGTCAAGGCTTGATGAAATTAGAAAGCGCCTTTCCTCTGCGAAAGATGACCTTGAATCCAGTGTTCGCGCATCCAGGACAGAATTGCACGAATGGGAAAAAAAACTCACGGCCATCCAGACAAAACTGAAAACTCTGGAGGAGCTTAGTGACAATTATGACAGTTATGACAATCCCGTAAAATTTCTCATGAAGAAAAAAAATGAGTCAAACGGTAAGTTCATTCTAGAACCGATAGGGGAAATCATAGATATCCCAAACGTGTATCACAAGGCTTTAGCCGGAGCCCTTAATTATCGCATCGACATGCTCGTAACAAAATCTGTAGGGGATGGCGTGGAATTGACGGAAAGGCTGAGGACCGAAAACGCAGGTCGAGCCACTTTCTTGCCACTGGATCCGCGAGTCGTTGATACCCGTGAATCCGAAACATTCCTTGAAGGCGCAACTCCGATACTCGACCTTATCAGCGTCAGGGAAGGTTTTCAGGATGTCGCTAGTTTTTTGTTCAAAAACGTATTTGTGGTGCAGGATCTGAGTCAGGCCAGATATTTATGGGAAAAAAATGGACTAAACGTAGATCTTGTCACACTTGATGGCGATTTGATAAGCCGTTACGGAGAGGTTTCAGGAGGATCCCGGGAAATCGTGGGAGAAGAAATTTTCAAACGGCGCCACGAAATAAATCAGCTCGAAGGCCACCGACAGCAGATACTGGCAGAGTTGAACCAAATCAGGACCAAGAGCAGCCTTGAACAACACGAACTTTCAGAAACAAGAAAACGTCTCCAGGAATCATCCGATGAATTCAACCTACTGAAAATGGAGGATCTCAAGCTTCAGGGACAAAAAGAAAATCTCATGAACCGACTGTCCAATGATGAGAAAAGACTGCGAATACTTGAAGCAGATGAAACAAGGTTGGACAGGGAGGTCAATCACATACTGCAGGAACTCGAACAGTCTGAAACATCCATTGATTCCATGACAAAAAGGAATGAATCCATTGAGGACGACAAAGATAAATTACAGTCCCGTATAAATGTACTCAACCAGAAGAATAGCGACAGGCAGTCCAGAATTGAGAGCCTCAAAATACAGTCTGCAAAACTCAACGAGAGGGTTAGGGCCTCTGAACGCGAACTTGAAGCAGCCCAGGAGAAGATAGGCAACGCTAATGAGCAAACCAGACGGTTGAATTCAGAAAAGCTCAAAGGCTCAGAATTGATAGACCAGCTCGAGGCTGACATTGAGGCGCTAAATTCCAGGGAGACTCAACTCATGATGTCTCACGAGGAGACAGCAGAATCGGTTGAATCAGTTAAGTCAAGAGTCAGCTATACAGGTGATCTGTGTTCCAAACTGGAATCTGAAGTCAAGGAACTCAACCTTCTGGTCCGGAACAATACCCGTCGGCTCAACGAGTTGGAAGTTGAAAGCGCACGGTTGGAAGAAAACATCCGGAACGCCAGTGAGCAGATCAGCGACCGAACTCATGTGGATGTCAAGAAACTGCAGGCGGAACTCTCTGAAATAAATGAAGAGCGCCTTGATTCGCTAAAACAAAAGCTTGCTGCATTTGGTCCGGTGAATCTAGCTGCAATATCCGAGAGT
>CALDNG010000241.1 GCA_937915285.1 uncultured Desulfomonile sp.
CAAAGGTGGTGAAGTCCGTGGTAGATGCGAGCGATACTAAAGGACCGACTTGTGAATAGGCGGTGTACGCTATGATCCATTGTTCCCTATCTTCTAGCCACGTAATGCGAGGATCTTCAACTCCCCAAGACTCTTCCGGAAATTTTTCCGGTTGGGGCGTAAATGTAGGCATCGGATCAATAGCCCAATTATTGATGCCGTTGGCGCTTCGTGCGCCGTACAAATGTGATAATCCCCGACGATCTTCCACTCTTACCAACAGTAGATAATGGCCATTAACCACCGCAACCCCTGGATTGAAGACTGAATTTACGGGATAAGGCCATACCCGATGGGTGAGTATGGGGTTTCCATCATATCTTCTTACGACTTCGTCGTCGAAATTGTCCGAACCGTGTTCCATAATTGTATATCCTTAGCTCAATGCATCAGAACTCGAGAGGCAGATTGACATCTTTCCCGGACATTACCGATTGATGAGCCAATTCGTATGCAGTGTTGTACTGGTTTGCAACCACATCCCACGAAACTACCTCCTCAAGATATTTCTTGAGATTACCTCCGAGTCGCAATCTCAGCTTCTCGTCACAGGCCATCATGATTACCTGCTCCCTTAACCGCTGTTTGGTGGTGAAAAGTAATCCGCCTTCGCTATCCAGTGTCTGCGCAGTAAGTCCTTCCATGGGGGCTGTGGTAATATATGGTTTATTCAGCGCTATTATTCGTGCAAGCGTTCCGGACTGGGTTTCGTCAATAGAGGGTAAAACTATGAAATCACATATGGCCATAACTTTGTAATACTTCTCTCCGCGAGGAACGAATTCGAAATAATGGGCCAGACGCTTTTTTTCCAACACTTCAATTTGTTCCCTATAATGACGATAGTCCGGTAAATGATTCGGATCTCTCATGGCTCCTGCTGCCAGGAGATCCCAACTTTGCCCGGACCGCTTGAATATTTCCGCCTGAGTATCTTCCCAAATCGAAGTCAAGATGTCCCATCGTTTATTTGATTGTATCCATCCAACCATACCTACGAGATGTTCTCCGAGGTGCGGAACATTGTCCAAACCAAGCTCGCTCCTGAGAGACTTGACATCCTTAATTCCCCAACGTCTATCCGGTCTTGCACCGTGGGGGACCACCATGACGTTTCTCGGAGTAGACCAACCTCTACCAACAAAATTCCACTCCAAACGCCACTTTTGATAGTGGCACTTGAAGAGGACTACATTGGCCCGGGCGCAAATTTGGTATACAAAGTCCGCTTCAAAATTCGTCAACCTGCCATGGATGGTGTGTGGTTCCACGATAGTCGGGAATTCATTTATTGCTGTCAGCAAATCCAGGAATCCCTCGTTCCCGTCTCCAATGCCTCTTGAATCATAGTGTTCGTAAAGACCGTATTCGTGCTCTAGGTGGACAGCGTATGGGCGTAAACGAAAAATCTGACTGGCTACCGTCTTCCACCAGCCATCTTTGGAGATATCAATAATAGGAAACACACCCGGTCCATCTCCGTCGGTATGGCTTATCACCAAAACATCTCGGTCCGGATTGGCCTTTTGGATAAATTCTCTCGCTTCCTCTGCAAATGTTGCGATTCCACACATCCGTGGAGGATAGCTTGAAATGATTACTATTGGGTCTAAATTGGCCATGAATATTCCATCTCTTTAGTCCTAGGAGAAGTTATACTGTTTTTGCTCGCTGAACTCTGACACTGCTCGAAGATGCTATGACGAATCATCTTACTCATTTGGAAGCCTGGATTATTTGCGCCTTTATTCCGGAAAGCCCTAGAACCGCAAGAAGGTAGCAAACCGCAGATTCTGCCCCCTGATTGGCGCTGATTCCGTTGGAATCAATCCCATCCGCCACCGACCCGTCAGAGAAATCATAAAGTGCGGTATTCAGTCTGTTCCTACCCAGAAACCAGTCAAAAGCCAGCCTCGCAAAATCTAAATGCCCGCTTCCCCCCGTAACTTCTGTTGCGGCGATGTATGCTTCAACCAGATAACCGGCATCGATGGGCTGTTGTCCGAAGAGAGCTTTTCTTCCTCCCTTGGAATACCAGCCTTCATTTCCCACGAGTTCAAAATAGACGCCATTCCATTGTTCTCTGGTAAGAAAATCCAACGATTCCAAGGCAACCTCGAGATATTCTTCATTTTGAGTCACCTGGTATGCACGCAGTAATGCCTCGGAGATTTTGGCGTTTCCATAAGTAATCTCTTGTTCGAACCAGTGCCAGTCTTGACTGTGGGTATTTTCGTAAGAGCCAACAAGATCATCTGCAAACTGTACCAGAAGACGTCTAAATTGACTTGCTCCGACAAATTTCTGCAAGAGATGGTAAAGACCTATTATGGAATAAGCTTTGGCCCTAGGAGCGCTAATTTGGATGGCTTCAGGCACAGCTCTTGTCATCATGTTTTGGGCCAGTGCCCTCACCTGCTCTTTTGGGCCCCATCTTACAACAGTTCCGAGTCCCCAAAGGACTCTCCCCAAAGTATCGTCACTCCCTTGCTGATCCTGAAACTTTCGATCATATGACATAAAATTGTGGAAATGCCCTGTTTCAGTCTGAGAGTGACTCAGGAAACTGATATAAGTTCGGATGAGGGGTAGAACCTGCTCGTCTTTCTGATGATTGTAAAAAGTCATCAGCGCCGCAAGTCCTCGACCGACATCATCAGCGCTGTAACCGTGATCACGATTTGGTATACCAAAACTAGCGTGTTGAAGCAGACCAACGTTGTCTGATAGACCTATCAAATGATCGAGTCTTATTTCCGGGAGAGTAATCATGGGAAGCATCTTCTGCTTCCAGGACGTCCTTACCTCCATATTTTTCCGTTCACTACGCATTTGCACAAACATTTCAACATACTGACGCCCTACCTCACGCCAGACCATTGTGCGTCCAAATTCATAGGCCGCCTTGCGCATTCTGTTTCGTAGCATCGAATCGCCTATTAAACTTTTTAGCGCTCTGGCCATAGCCTTGGAATTTCTGAAATCGACCAATACCCCTCTAGAATCAGAGAGCAATTCTTCTGCATACCAATAGGGTGTTGAGACTACGGCTTTTCCCATTCCCACGGCATATGCCAGCGTACCTGAAGTTATTTGTTCTTTGGACAAATAAGGAGTCAAATAAATATCGCAGCAGGACATGTATTCGGTCAATTCCTGTAGATCGACAAACCTGTTGTGGAAAACAATATTGTCCACGATCTTCAGATCGATGGCTTTTCGTTCCAGGGAAAGGCGATATTGCTCACCTAGAGCCTTCTTAACCCCGGGATGGGTTGCGCCAAGAATGATGTAGACCGTGTTGGGATATTTCTCCACAACCTCAGGCAAAGCGTCCAGGGCTGTCTCTATTCCTTTATTTGGGCTAAGTAACCCGAATGTTAAAAGAACTGTCAGGCCTTCCACATTGAACTTTTCCTTATAGAAATTTGAGTCAACAAAGGGAACGTCATGGACACCATGATGTTTAACAGATATTTTGTCTCGAGGAACTCCATATATTTCTTCCAACATCTGAGCACCTTTTTTGCTCATTGTGACCAAAAGCTGTGAACAATTGATGACATCCTCGAAAGCTTCGCGATAATCTGGCGATGGGTTATCCAAAATAGTATGGACAGTTGTTATAACAGGCTTTTTTAAATGTGAAAGCAGAACTGAGAGGTACTTTCCGGCATCTCCGCCGTAGATTCCAAATTCGTGCTGTAGGCTGATTATCTGTGCTGATGAACCATTAAGGTATTCGGCAGCCCGAGCATAATCTCTGATCACGTTCTGACGAACTTCAAACGTGACCTCGGGAGGATAATCGTAACCTTCTGGTCTGTCGGTGATGGCAACTACTCGATATGGCTTGCCCCCCATTTCTTGAGAAATTGATGTTGCAAGATCATTTGTGAACGTAGCTATTCCGCATGTTCGAGGAACGAATGTGCCTACGTAGACCACATCGAGATCTGAAACCAATACAGGGTTTCCGAGTTTCATTTCTGCCCTCTTATTCTCCTGACACCATTAAATTGCGCTTAGAGCATCCCCCTAGTTGTGCATTTAGTAATTGAATTGGTTGTACCTGCTGAGTAGCTTCCAGAGATGATTCATGGTGGAGCATTGAACAGTTCTTGTCAAGATCTTATTTTCTGAACTATTTTGTCCCTGTCGTTCTTCAAATAAAACGTGCTGCCCATGTGGAAAATGAGATAATCGTGTTACAACACGGGCAATGGATAATTCAAGCTGAAAAACAATACTCCGCCTATGACAGACCATGCGCTATTTCCGTCCTATTGAATGTGAAGTCCGAAAGAAAAAGAAGCGCTAAACCTTATCCGCTCGAATGACAAAATTTTGACTTCTGCAAAATCGCTGAAAAGAGACCTTTTGCAAAGGAGCACAACTTCATCGGAAGTTTAGCCTTTCTGCGATGTAACCATTATTTGGCCCCGGCCCAGACCATACCCATGGAGGAAATGACAGTGAAGATTTCTGCATCTACCATAAGAAAGCTATTAGACATTGATCCATCATTTATCAGCCCATTATCTGATGAGCGAAGAAACATGCCATTCGAGGGCTCAAAAGTGGACTTAACTTTAGACTCTGTTTTTAAGCTTGCACATTGTTTATGTGTCGAATTTAAAAATAATTTTGATAATAATTTAAAAACTTTGAAACTATTGTGCCATTCATGTTACATACTGACAATAGATTATTCATCTATTCCTAACATTCCTATGTAAAAAAGAGAAACAGGGGGACGGCGGGCATGTGGATGATCTGCTTTTTGAGCAGTAGCGTGTTACGCTCTGTACTATAAAATGGATCAAAATCAGGACAAAATGGAAAGAAAATTAAATGAATCAGATAAACGGTCATTATTGGACTGTGAATCAAACTGCGGAAGGAATTTTCCCAAGTGCCGGAATATTGATTGTATGTACCACCATCAAATGAACCTGACCCTGAACAAAATAAGGAGATATGATGAAACGACTGCCGCGAAATGCTGATTTAACTAATTTGACCACGACTCAACGTAGCGTTCTTAAAATGTGTATGAGCAAATATTGCCTGAATGAAATGGAGACATGCCCGAGCAACGGTCGCAAAGACTCAGCGAAATATTGTGAGTATTATTGCCAGATGGTGAAAGTTTATACCAAGATTAGTCAATAGGAATCAACCAAAATCATGAAAAAGACAATTTAAGTTTCCTGCCCAAACCTTGTAAAATGCGCCATTGGGTTTAGTTGGTTCAATTGGTGGTGTGGCGCCATTTCCATCTAGATTTTTTGACATCGCCCATACAGGGCGTTGTCATGGTGGCAAGATGACGATATGTAAAAGGCTGGTTTTACGGCTGTTTTTTGGTAGTCCCAAGGGGAATCGAACCCCTGTCTCCGC
>CALDNG010000242.1 GCA_937915285.1 uncultured Desulfomonile sp.
GAATCGGGGTTTATGTCTGCCATTGCGGCAAAAATATAGGTGGAGTAGTCCGGTGCGATGAGGTGGCTGAATTCGCAAGGGATCTCCCGAATGTGGTCGTATCGAAGGACTCCCTGTACACCTGTTCGGAACCTGGGCAGGAGCAAATAAAGACAGACATCAGGGAACAAAAGCTCAATAGGGTGGTAGTGGCGTCGTGTACGCCACGTTTGCATGAGCCGACCTTCAGGGCGGCCTGCGAAGCGGCCGGGCTCAATCCGTACCTTCTCGAAATGGCCAACATCCGTGAGCATTGCTCATGGGCCCATTTGCATGACAAGGATCTTGCAACTGAAAAAGCCAAGGACCTCGTTGCTATGGCGGTTCACCGGGCCGCACTGCTATCGCCACAGTTCGAGCTTAGTGTTCCGGTGAAACGTGTTTCAATGGTTATAGGCGGTGGTGTGGCCGGAATCCAGGCTGCGCTGGACATGGCTGACGCAGGTTACAAGGTTTACCTGGTTGAGAGGAGTGGCAGCATCGGTGGGAGGATGGCCCAGATAGACAAGACATTTCCCACAATGGACTGCTCGATCTGCATCCTTGCGCCCAAAATGAGCGAAGTCGGCAGGCACCCGAATATTAAATTGCTGACCCTTTCGGAAGTAAAGGAAGTTGAAGGCCACATAGGAAATTTCAAGGTCAAGGTTCTCAAGAAAGCCAGGTATGTCACCAAGGATTGCACAGCTTGCGGGGAGTGTATTTACGCCTGCCCGCAACTAGCTCCGGATGAATTCAATGCAGGTCTTTCCATCAGGCGCGCCATTTACATACCCTTTGCTCAGGCTGTCCCATCAACCTTCATGATAGACATGAATCAGTGTCTGAATAATCAGGGTATTGTAGCTTGCGACCGTTGTTTTCAGGCCTGTTCGCACAAATGTATAAATTATGCCGATACGGATGAGATGCTCGAAATCGAGGTAGGCACCATAGTGGTAGCCACCGGTGTTGATGTCTACGATCCGACGGCCCTTACGGAACTTGGATATGGAAGATTCCCGAATGTCATCACCACCCTCGAATTCGAGAGGTTGATCAATGCCGGAGGCCCCTCAGGAGGAGAACTCATTAGGCCTTCTGACCGGAAACGTCCTGAAAGGGTGGCATTCCTTCAATGTATAGGTTCACGTAGCAAGCGCAGTAACCCTTACTGCAGCAATGTGTGCTGCATGAATACCGTAAAGGATGCTCTGCTGATCAAGGAACATTGGCCTGAAACAGAGATTTACGTCTTCTACATAGACATCAGGGCTTTCGGAAAGGGTTTTGAGGACCTTTTCCAGAGGGCTCGCCGTGAGGGTGTCACATTCATCCGGGGAATTCCGGGGGAGATCATCGAAGACATAAATTCAGGCAACCTCAAGTTGCTCGGTGAAAACTCACTTCTTGGAACACCGTACCGCTATGACATGGACATGGTCATACTGTCGGTTGGCATAAGGCCCAGGTCGGACTCCGGGGCCCTCCAGAGACTGCTCAACCTGTCAACTGACACCGATGGTTTCTACATGGAGGCCCATCCAAAACTCCGTCCTGTTGACACTACGACCGGAGGCGTGTTTTTGGCTGGAGCCGCGGAAGGTCCCAAGGACATAAAGGATTCGGTTACTCAGGCTTCTGCAGCCGCATCAAGGGCAAACATCCTGATGAGCAAGGGAGAAGTGAAGGTCCCTGCAATCACGGCCCGTATTGACCCGAAGAAATGCACAGCCTGTGGAATGTGCGCGAAGGTTTGTCCCTATCACGCAATAGAAGGTGGCAAGGAGCTAGGATATTACCGTGTCATCGAGGCGGCATGCCAGGGATGCGGCGCATGTGTTCCAGAATGTAAATTCGAGGCGCTGGATCAGGCGCATTTCACGGACTCACAGATCGTGAGTCAGATTGATCAGGCGCTTGAAAAAGATCCTCATTCCAAAATAATCTGCTTTGCCTGTAATTGGTGTTCTTATGCTGGGGCCGATTTCGCAGGTGCATCGCGAATTCAATATGCGGCCAATGTCAGGATAATAAGAACAATGTGTTCCGCTCGAGTATCCCCGGATTGGATAGACCGGGCATTCATCAACGGAGCAGGCGCAGTACTTGTTTCCGGGTGTCACCCATCGGATTGCCATTACAACAACGCCAACCAGAACACGGCCAGGCGAGTCGAAAAATACTGGAAGAGGATGGAAAAGCTGGGAGTCAACCGGGATCGCCTCAGACTGGCGTGGATCTCGGCCGCTGAAGGGGCCCAGTTCGCTAAAGTAATCAATGAGATGGAAGCCGGAATCCGCAAGCTCGACCCTAACTCCATCGAAACGGCTTCAGAAGCCCTGAAAAAAAGAAAAATCAAAAAGGTCGAAGGCTCATGACAGCAATGAAGATCTGGAATTTCTTTCCGAGGGAGGCGCTTTACGAGTGCTATCAGTGCGCACGATGCACCGGTTCATGTCCTGCCCTTGAGGTTGCGCCGGCCTATGGTCCGAGGGAAACCATCCTGAAGTGTCTCAACCTGGGACATGAAGCGGTTGTTCAGGACGAGAAAATATGGCTTTGCTGCACCTGCAACGTATGTGAGGATCGATGTCCCCAGAAAATTCCGATCTCAGACCTTCTGGTTGCGTTGAGAAATTCTGCGGCCAGGAGGGGCAATATACCTGGGAAGCTCAGTATCGCCATAGAATTGTTGGCAAAGACAGGGCGCTCCATGATCGTGCATCAGCTTGATGAAATGCGCGCCCATCACGGACTGGAACCTTTACCGCCTGCGCCGGTTGATGAAATAAGGCAGATCCTCAAGAAAACCAGACTGAACGAAGTTATAGATTTTTAATCTTACGATAAAAGGTCAAAATGAAATACGCCCTTTACCTGGGATGCGCAATCCCTATTAAATATCCGGGTTTTGAGGCCGCTACCAGAATGGTCTGCAAGCGGCTTGGTATAGATCTGGTAGACCTTCCGTTCGGATGTTGTCCTCCACCCACAAGCATGAAGCTGGTCCATTATGATTCCTGGCTGGCTTTGGCGGCCAGAAATATCTGTTTGGCCGAAGAGCAGGGGCTTGATCTGCTGACCTTGTGTTCAGGGTGTGTCAATACGCTCAAGGAAGCCAATCAGGTTCTCAAGAGAAATGATTCCAAAAGACGAAAGGTCAATAAAGTCCTTGAAGAACACAACCATAACTTCAAGGGCAGCATAGAAGTCACGCACATTCTGGACGTACTGTATCAGGATTCTGTGGTCGAGAAATTACTCAAGGAAAAATTGATAGACATTCCTCTAAGGGTAGGCTGCCATTACGGGTGCCATTATTTCAGACCTCCACAGGTGATGTATCCAGAAGAACTATCCCCTGCAGAATCCTATGTTCCGGTGAAAATGGACCATTTGTTGTCACTCATCGGTATGGAGCCAACCGAGTATTCGCGAAAGTTTCTTTGTTGCGGATCGCCACTTGGGGCCAACATGGACATGGACGCAGGTTATGCCATCACAAGGCAAAAGATCATGCACATCCAGGAGAGACACATACAGGCAATATCGGTTGTCTGTCCGTCGTGTTTTGAGCAGTTCGATATGGGACAGATCGCGCTGTCGCGAAAGACGAAGGACCTGCCAAAGATACCGACATTTTACCTCACTCAACTGATAGGGCTCTCTCTGGGTATGACACCTAAGCAAGTGGGGCTGGATGTTCACCGGGTCAAATCCAGAAAACTTCTAGAGTCAATAAATATCAGCGGCTAAGCGCTTGGCTCTCAAGAATGAGGCCAGCGTATGAACAAACATTTTTTGAGGGGCGGAAATTCATTTTATTCGACCGCCATTGATTCAGACAGGAATTGTAACATGTCAGAAAACAAGAAGAAACCTGCTCTAACAAAAGAACAGATTGACGAACTGCGTGATGATCTGATGCTGGCCGATAGCCTGACCAGGATAGAGAACACGTTGATGATCCTTTCAGGAAAAGGCGGAGTCGGCAAGAGCACGGTCGCCGTCAACATAGCGGCTGCGCTGGCGGCCTCCGACAAGTCGGTAGGACTGCTTGACATAGACATTCACGGCCCGAGTGTCCCGACACTTCTGAAACTCGAAGGACGAAAGGCCACAGCCATGTCTGAGCGAGGACTGGTTCCGGTGAACTTCAACGATAACCTGAAAGTCATGTCTATAGAATTCGTGATTCATGACGAGGCTCAGACGGAGGACGCCGTCATATGGCGCGGTCCGATGAAGCACAGGATGATTCGCCAGTTCATCTCTGAAGTCAATTGGGGAGATCTCGATTTCCTTATCGTTGACGCTCCCCCTGGAACGGGCGACGAGCCTCTTTCCATATGCCAGATGGCCCCACCAAGGTCACAGGCCATCATAGTAACCACACCGCAAACTGTGGCTATAAAGGATGTTAGGAAATCCATTAAATTCTGCAAGAGTCTGGAAATGCCCATCTTTGGGATAATTGAGAACATGAGCGGATTTGTGTGCTCATCCTGCGGGGCGACTCACGAGCTTTTCAAGGGTGGTGGTGGCGAGAGATTAGCTGCTGAAACCGGTTTCAGATTCCTGGGTAAGATCCCAATCGATCCCAGAATGGTTACAGCCTCTGACGATGGCAAGCCATTTGTCCTTGAACATCCCAACACTCCGGCGGCTCAGGCTTTTGACGCCATAATCAAACCTGTTTTGGCTCTTGCCCCGATGAGGATGAAAAAGCACTAAACAGGAAGAGCCCTCTAATTATTACGGATGGGGCCTTTTGTTTTGCCTCAACATCGACAGTCAACACCCAGAGCTTAATTAGAGGGTTTTAATGCAGGAATAATAAATGTTTCCCCTGAGAGACAGCGCTCCATCCGGAACCTACCCTGTAGTCACCTTAAGCATCATAGTGGTGAACGCCATCGTGTGGTTTCACGAGTTATCGCTGGGGCCTGACCTCAACGAGTTTATTTTTCAATTCGGTCTTACTCCTGCCAGGTTCATGGCGTCATACAGTCTGCCTGGCGGTATAATCGGTAATGCGGTTATACCGATGTTCACGTCCATCTTCCTACATGCCGGCTGGATGCACATAATAGGTAACATGTGGTTTCTGTGGATTTTTGGGGACAATGTGGAGGACCGGCTTGGACGCTTCAATTACTTTGTTTTCTACATACTTTCGGGTATAGGCGCGTCCGTTATTCAGGTAATGGCCCATCCAGGCTCTACAATTCCCATGGTAGGAGCCAGCGGGTGTGTATCAGGGGTTCTTGGCGCCTATCTGCTGAGTTTTCCGCAGGCCAGGATTCACACGCTGTTCATATTCTTTGTGATTATCCGTTTCATCGAAGTTCCGGCCTTTCTGTTCCTGTTACTATGGTTTGTTTTCCAGTTCATCTCAGGAGCAGCGGAAATAGGATCAGACCATAGCGGAGGGGTAGCGTATTGGGCCCACATGGGCGGATTTGTGGTAGGAATGTTTCTTTTGGTGGTAATGCCGAAAAAGAAACCACGGCGCCCATGGGTCAGTAATGACGAAAGTATTTTCAGAAGGAGATTCTGAGTTCTGAATCCAATCCAAATAAATCATCGCTTGATGATGAATCCCTAGTGCGAGAACTATTGTAAATGCTTGTTGAGAGACTTTTCACAAAATATCTGAAACACAAAAACGCCGTTTTGCTCAAATTTAACGAATTTGAAGAATTCACGGCCCCTGTTCCTGAAAAGGATGGCAGGTACCTGTTATACATACACATTCCTTTTTGCGAGGAGTTGTGTCCCTATTGTTCATTCAACCGGTTCAAGCTTGAGGAAAAACTGGCCAGGCGTTATTTCAGGGCGCTCGAAAGCGAGATTCGCCTATACGCCCAAAAAGGATTCAATTTCAGGTCGGTGTACGTTGGTGGAGGTACGCCCACGGTATTACCGGATGAAATGGCCGGGCTGCTGACCAGCATCCGAAGGGAATTCGATATTCATGAGATATCGTTGGAAACCAATCCCAACCATCTGGTAGAGCAAGTCATCACGAAGATCAAACAGGCCGGAGTCAACCGTTTGTCTGTGGGGGTCCAGAGTTTCGATGACGGACTGTTGAAGCAGATGGAGCGCTTCCATAAATACGGATCAGGCGCTGAAATAAGAGACAGGCTGAAAGCGCTTATGGGAGTTTTCGATACCCTGAATGTCGACATGATTTTCAACTTTCCAACCCAGACCATGGGCATGCTGGAGTTTGATCTCAACACTATCAGGGATATTCAAGCTGATCAGGCCACGTTCTATCCTCTCATGGTATCCGATCATACCCGGGCCGAACTAGCCAGGAGATTCGGAAAAATTAGTTACGATAAGGAAAAGATGTTTTATGATAGAATATCGGATACTCTGGAATCCGAGTATTCCTTTGGAACCGCATGGTGCTTTTCGCGAAAAAAAAGCATGATTGATGAGTATGTTGTAGATTATGATGAGTATGTCGGAGTTGGAAGCGGATCATTTGGTTATGTCAATGGCGCCTGTTTTGCCAACACCTTTTCCCTAAAAGATTATATTGAATTGCTGGAAAGCGGCAAACTGCCATTGATGGCTAAGAGATCATTCAAACTGAAGGATCAGGTAAATTATTATCTCATGATGAAACTCTTTTCGACTTCGATCGACATAGACGCGGCGCAGGCAAAGTTTGACGGAAAGTTTCTGCCTCTATTGTTCAAGGAACTTAATGCGCTACAACTCTATGGCGCTTTGACAAAAAAGGACGGTAAGATTACCCTCACCAGGAAGGGTCGTTACTTGTGGGTCGTCATGATGCGTGAGTTTTTTACCGGAGTGAACAATTTCAGGGATATTTGTAGATCGGCCATGGAATATAAGGTCTCAGAAACTCAAACAAATTAAAGTATCAATGTATTCTTGAATTGACAGGGGAGTTTAGATGGGGAAACCTTCTTATGAAGAATTGGAGGCCAGGGTCAAAGAGCTTGAAAGGATTACAGGCCAATTGATAGACAGCGCTCTTGATCAGGAGCATCAAGAGCTTTTCGATCTCTCAATATTATGCAATATCTCTGTAGCCTTGGCATCTACTATTGATCTTGATGAGTTGCTGATCATAGTCATTGACGAGGTGAACAAGGCGCTTCTGACTGAAGGGGCAGGGGTACTCCTGTATGATGAGAACAGAGGGGATCTGTACTGGAGGCAGGTAAAGGATGCTCGCAAGATTCTGACGCCTCAGACGGAAGAACTTAGATTCCCCATGGAAAGCAGCATCGCCGGCTGGGTATTCCGTAACAATCAGCCCGCAATAGTGAATGACACATCAAAAGACGAGAGATATTATCCTGAAATAACCAAAAGAAGTGGTTTTGAGATAAAGAAGGTCCTGCAGGTGCCCCTTAACACGCGAGAAAAAACCATCGGCGTGCTAATGGCAATGAACAAGATAGGGGGAGATTTCACAGAGCAGGATGAAGCGCTACTGAGTTCCATGGGTGGCAGCGTTGCCCTGGCTGTGGAGAATGCCACGGTTTATAAAAAGCTCAAAAAATCGCGCGACGACCTGGAAATGATCTATCGCTCCACAATGGCCCTGGCGACTACCATGGATCTGGACCATTTGCTGGAAGTAGTAGTAAACGAACTTCGAACAGCCATGGAAACTGAGGCGGCCGGGGTGTTGCTTTACGATGAAAGGCAGGATGACCTCTTTTGGCGTGAGATCCAGGATGAACGTGGGCTTATTACCTCCAAGGGAGCGGAAGTCAGGCTGCCCATAAACAAGAGTATCAGCGGTCAGGTTTTCCAGTCAGGGGAACCTGCGCTTATCAATGATCCCAATGACAGTCCCAACTTTTTCAAACCTTTCGAGACTCTCACCGGTTTCATAATTAGGAACGAAATCATAGTTCCGCTCCATACCAGGGAGAAAACCATCGGCTGTCTGGTGGTAATCAACAAGAAAGACGGAAAATTCACGGATGATGATGTCCATATACTGTCATCTCTCGCCGGGGTGGTGGCGCTGTCTGTTGAGAACGCGACATTCTTCGAAGAGTTGATGACGTCCTACCGTGAATTGGAAGAGCTAAACAGGGTAAAGTCAAAGATTTTGAACCACTTATCACATGAGTTACGCACCCCGCTGGCTATTCTGAGGGGCACGCTCATAACCATGGAAAAGAGGCTCACCGAAAAAGGCATCGCCGGATTTGACAACGCAATTGCACGTATGAACAGGCACATCCAGAGCCTGAACCGACTGGAATCACAGGTTGAGAGCATCATGATGACGGGGTACTCCTGGGAAAAAAGGTACATTACCGGCTTTCTGCAGAGCGCTCTGGATCTCATGGAAGTCCAGACAGAATTTACCCCGGAAATTAAACGCGCGGCCCAGATGATACACAAGTGGCTCGAGAAAACATTTCCGACCAGGAATGACCAGCTCGATCTCATTGAGATGCAGACTTTCGGTCAGTCTATGGAAGCGTTTGTCAAGGAGAAGGCTAATTCCGAGAATAGAAGGGTCGCCATCAATTTTGAAATGGAGAAGGGCTCCATCCTTATTCCTGCCCATGTCCTCCAGGCGATTGAGGAAGGTCTCATCAGAAACGCCATTGAGGCTACCCCAGATGGTGGACAGGTTGATGTGACCGGCCAGGTCCGGGGAAACAGATACATCCTGAAGGTTAAAGACACTGGAATAGGAATTCCAGAGAAGGATCAGGAGTTTATCTTTCAGGGATTTTATCCTGTCCAGGACACCGAGGCCTATTCCAGCGGGAGACCATATTCTTTCAACGCCGGGGGGAAGGGCATCGATCTGTTGAGAATAAGAATGTTCTCGGAACTATACGGATTCAGGCTGTATTTCATCTCCAAGAGATGTCCGCATCTTTTAGATGGAGGAATGGTTTTTCCTGGAAATATTGAAACCTGCGAACACTGTCGAACCCTCAAGGATTGCGCTGAGAAAGGTGGTTCGGAGTTCATGGTAGAATTCCAGCTTGCAGACTCGGAAAGTGTTCCGGAAATCGAAGCCGTTCAATAGCCCGTAAGATGGATGCAAAAAAAGTTTTTGTTGTTCCGCAAAACGTTGAGCGTGGAAGAGCGGATAAGGTTCTGTCATGCATCCCGGATTTGAACAGGAGTCGTTCGACTCTGGCCAACCTCATCAGGGCGGGGTTGATCAAGGTTAATGGCAAGGATCTGAGACCGTCAACGGTGATCTATCCCGGGGATGAGATCGAACTGACGGAGCCGGACCAGCCTCAGCCCTGCGGGCAGGAAGAAAGTCGGTTTCAGCTAAATATTATATTTGAAAACAGTGAATTGTTGCTGGTGGATAAGCCGGCCGGACTGGTAACGCATCCCGGGGCCGGCTCAAAGCAAGCCACCCTAATGGATCTGGTCATCCGAAAATACCCGGAAATATCGGGGGTGGGCGAAGAAGGTCGATGGGGTATTGTCCACAGACTTGACAAAGACACGTCAGGCGTGATGGTGATAGCCAGGACCCACGAATCTCACGCACGGCTATC
>CALDNG010000243.1 GCA_937915285.1 uncultured Desulfomonile sp.
CTATGCCTTACGATCCAAGCGATCCATTGAAAGATAGAATTACTGATATAGGTCCCAGATACTATGCGGACTTCTTCCCGCCAGTTATCGCCAACAACAAGGGCAAATGGATGTATCATGACATCCTCGAGCCCGGGGTGCTTATGCACAAGTCGGAAACCGGTGATGAGGTCTACACCGTCCGCGTAGGCGGCTGCCGCCTCATGAGCATTGAGCATATCAGAGAGATATGTGAAATAGCCGACAAGCACTGTGACGGTTATCTGAGATTTACCACGAGAAACAACATCGAGTTCATGGTTGATTCCAAGGCCAAAGTACAGCCCTTGGTCGATGACCTGAAGAGCCGCAAGTTCCCGGCTGGCTCGAACAAGTTCCCGATCGGTGGAACTGGCGCTGGCGTGACCAATATCGTTCATACCCAGGGATGGGCCCACTGCCACACCCCGGCCATCGACGCTTCGGGTGTCGTTAAGGCCGTCATGGACGGTATATACGATGAATTCGGTTCTATGAGACTGCCGGCCCCTGTCAGGGTTTCTTTGGCATGCTGCCTAAACATGTGCGGCGCGGTCCATTGCTCTGACATCGCCATCCTTGGTATTCATAGAAAACCACCGATGATCGACACCGAGTGGATTGACAAACTTTGCGAACTTCCCCTCGCAATCGCAGCCTGCCCCACGGGCGCTATCAAACCTGCTAAATCGGCGACCGGTTTGAAGACCCTGGAAGTCAACGGCGAACGCTGCATGTTCTGCGGTAACTGCTACACAATGTGCGCCGCCATGCCTCTGGCCGATGATGTTGGTAGTGGTGTCGCCATTCTAGTTGGTGGCAAGCTCTCCAACAGAATCAGCAAACCCAAGTTCTCCAAGGTAGTCATTCCTTTCATTCCGAATGAGCCGCCTCGATGGGACAGCACGGTTCAGGCAGTCAAGAACATCCTGGATGTTTACGCTGCTGACGCCCGCAAGTACGAGAGACTCGGCGAATGGGCTGATAGGATCGGTTGGGAAAGATTCTTCGAGAAAACCAACATTCCGTTTACCCATCACCTGATCGACGACTATCGCTTTGCTTATACAACCTGGCGGCAGTCAACACAGTTCAAATTCTAGTTATTTTTTCGGTGGAAAGGAGCTTTCCATGACCGAAGATGAAGCAAGACAATTAATTCTTGAAACTTTGAAGGGAAAATCCAAAAGCAAGTCCAAGTTTTATTTGAAAGACTTTTACGCCATTTGCCCTGACATGAAAAACCGGGAAGTAAAGAACCTGGTCAACAAAATGGTTATGGAAGGACATCTGGAATACTGGTCCAGCGGCAGCACAACGCTGATCGGTCTCAAAGGCATGGGAAAACAGCATGCCGAAGAGGACTAGGCTAAATAGTTAATATTGAAATTGGCTGTTTTTTGGCTAGACGGGGAAGCAATCGCATGATTCTTCCCCGTTTTTGTTATCATTCATTCCCGAATTTTCTACTAAAACATCCGCCTTAATAGCATTGATCGCCATTCTTCTCTGGACTTCTGCTCGACCACCTCGAACCCCTCCGTGACATAGGCTTGCCTAACCTCGTCGACCATGGTTTCAAATATTCCTGATATCAGCAACAGGTTCTTTGAATTATCGGTGAGCTGTTTTCTAATTCTCAGAAGCAGGGAGGCTACCAGATTGGCCATAACCAGATCAAAACAGCTGGAAACGCATTCCACCCCACCCACACACAGATGTACGCCTTCAACGGGCTCCTGACCTACGATGACCCGGTTAACAGTGCAATTTCGTCTCGCAACATTAACTGCTACCGGATCGATATCCACCGCCACTGCGAAATGCGCACCTAACAAACGTGCGGCGATGCTCAGTATGCCAACTCCTGATCCAATATCCAGGACTGAAGCCGTCGCTTTAAGATCTCTGAGTTCGATGAATGCCTTTTGAAGTAGTTCGAGGGCCATAATTGTGGTGGGATGATCACCGAGACCGAAGGCGGGGCCTGGGTCGATGACAATTGATGTCCGGTCATCAGGACTAATCCCTGACTCCCAAAACGGCACGATCCTCAGACCACCTTGGATTTCAACGGAACTGAATCCCTGTGTCCACCATTTTTTCCTGTCGCCCTGTCGTGATCGGCGTCTTTTTGTGGCCCCTTGAACCATAATGGTTTTCCCGCTAACACTAACCACAGGAAATTTCGTATTGTTCCTGATGGAGATTCGGATCAGGGTTGGGTTGTACTATTATGTTGTGTTTATGCTGGATTTGGACCAGTTTGTCATTTTCCTGTTCGAACAGTATCTTCAAAACTTCCGGATGCGCAGTAACCTTCATTATACCCACGCAATCGTAAGAAATGTTTTTCACCACTGCTCTCAATATCTCGTAGCACACCGTGGTTTTGGATTTAAGGAATCCCTTCCCTTCACAATAAGGACATGGGACGCAGAGGGTTCGAGTGAGGCTTTCCCGGGTTCTTTTCCTGGTCATCTGAACAAGACCCAACTCGGATATTTTCAAAATGTTTGTTTTCTGCTTGTCCTTTTTCAAGGCCTCCTGGAGTGCATTTGAGACCTTCTCTCTGTCGGCCTGGCGGTCCATGTCAATGAAATCGACAATAATGATACCGCCGATGTTTCGTAACCGTAACTGGTACGCAATCTCCTTTGCGGCTTCCAGATTGGTTTTCAAAATAGTTTCCTGAAGATTTCTCTTGCCGACGTATCTCCCGGTATTTACGTCGATGGCAACTAGGGCTTCCGTGAAATCTATATTGATATAGCCGCCTGATTTGAGCCAGACCTTCCGGCCAAGAGCTTTGTTAAGCTCCATTTCTATCCCGTAATAGTCAAAGATCGGTTCAGCGCCTTCGTAAAGTTCAACGCACGGCTTCAACGAAGGCATGAAGGTATCAATGAATTCCATGATTCTATGAATCTGTTCTGGAGAATCTATGACCAGTTTGGTTACGTTCTCCGTGAAAAGATCTCTCACTCCCCTAAGGCAAAGATCGAGGTCTTCATAAATCAGATAAGGCGCTGGACATCGTTTTTCCTTTTCGAGAATGCGGTCCCATGTTCCCTGAAGGAAATTAAGATCGGCCCTCAGTTTCTCAACATTTTCGTGTTCGCTGACCGTCCTGACAATTATTCCACAAGAAGGTGGCTTTATTTCACCGATTATATCCTTGAGACGAATTCGCTCCGATTCATTTTCTATTCTTCTGGAAATCCCTATGTGATCTACGGTAGGCATGTATACGAGGTATCTGCCTGGAATTGAGACGTGGGAAGTTATGCGGGCCCCTTTTGTCCCCAGGGGTTCCTTTGATATCTGGACAAGTATGTCTTCCCCCTCTTCTATCAGGTCCTCAATTGGCGCAAAGAACGGAATGTGCTCTTCTATCCCGTCCGATATGGACATGTTTTCATCCTGTGGTTCTTCTTCAGAGTCTTCGCTTCCCATCATATTAAAATCATGAACATGATGATAGACGTCGCCAACGTAAAGAAAGGCTGCCCTAGGCAATCCTATATCGACGAATGCCGCCTGCATCCCCGGTAAAACCTTTATGACCTGACCCTTGTAAATGTTACCGACTATTCCTCTTTCACCTTTGCGCTCAAGGTGAATTTCAGCAACCTGGCCATCTTCAAGCAAGGCCAGCCTCGTTTCCCTGTCAGTTACATTCATTATGATTTCGCTGGTCATATCAAATTCCTTATCTACGGTAGTATGCCGTTTCCCAATGTAACCGATTTCTTGACAAGCTCAATATCGTGTGATTCTGAGTGATCAAGATCAAAAATGGCCCCAACAGCCTCAAACGGGTTAAGAGACCCTTGAGCGCCTGAGCGCACTGTGAACCGGAGTGTGTCATTGACAAGGCTGATCCCGGATATCCACTCCTTGATATTTCTTATCCGCTTTTTACCCTTCCTCTCCGAAGTTACACAAATGCTTTCGGATTGCCGGTAGTTTTCCAGTCGGGACTTCACGAATTCAACGCTGCCCAGATTTTCAGTTTTTATTTCATAGGTTATATCAATTATGTTAGCAGAAACATTGTTCTCATTCAATGAAGTTTCGCTGATGCTCAAAGGTTCCAGACCCGCGGGCAGCGATCTTTTGAGATTTTGGAGAATATCCTCCGGGGTCATAACGCAATTGATAGTTTCGAAATCCACAAGTTCAGATTCACTCTGAATCCCGAAGCTTACGGGCGGAGAAAATCTGATTTTTGGATGAGGATGAAATCCCTGAGAATACGCCAGATCAATGTTCAAACGC
>CALDNG010000244.1 GCA_937915285.1 uncultured Desulfomonile sp.
TGACAGTGGGTGTGGTTGATACTGTTAAGAAATTTGTCTACCGTCTCGATATCCTCAACGATGCTATCAAGGATAAATCCTTGTCAGTGGCGTTTTAACGGAGGTCAATGTTGAATAGAAACGTCCAACTTCTCTGGAACGGCCTCATCCCGGAAAACCCCATTTTCCGTCTGGCCTTGAGTATGTGTCCTGCCGTGGCTGTTACAACCTCTGTTGAAAACGGGTTGATGCTCGGTCTGGCAGTCATTTTTGTCCAGGTTTTTTCAAGCTGCACCGTGGCTATGTTCAGATCCTATATCCATCCAAGAATCCGAATACCAGCGTACGTCATAGTCATCGCTCTCTGGGTTACCGTCATAGACATGATTCTGCCGGTCATATCTCCGGATGTGTACAAGAAGGTAGAGTTATTCGTTAAACTTATAGTCGTGTTTGCCATCATCATATCAAGACTGGAGCTATTCGCCTCCAAGGAGCCGCTGGTTCCGTCATTCTTCGATGGTCTTGGTATGGGGTTGGGTTTCTTGCTGGGACTGGTTGTTACAGGAGCCATTCGCGAATTACTCGGCACCGGCAGAATATTCGGATTCGAAGTGCTGGATTCAGGTCCCTTACTGATAATGATTCTTCCAGCGGGAGGCTTTTTTGTCATCGGGTTTATCATGGCGGCCTTCAACTACATTGAATACAAGATCACCGGTAAAATACCGACTTCGGGGGGAGCGCACTAACCATGAAAAAGACACGATTTTCACGGGCAACTGCCATCCTGGGAACCCTCGTCCTTTTGACCCTTTTGTGCGTGAACTTCTCGGAGGCTGCGCTTAGTGGTTCCTTCAAGAAAGACAATGAGATAACAATATCGTTTGGGACTCCGGTAGACGAGGCATGGGCAAAAAACACCGCCAATTACAATGTCTTCCAGAAAACGGATCCAGACATACGTGTGCCGGTGGAATCTGTAACCCTGGATTCCAGAAAAACATCAGCCGATCTCAAGTTCCAGGATCCTCTCAACCTCTCCAGTGAATATACTGTCGAGGCCAAGGATGTTTTGTCCGAGGGCAAGACTCTGGGAAAACTCGAATTCTCGGTCAAGAAGAGCCAGGCGCAGATCCTTTTCACAATCCTTTTAGGCGCCATGCTCATAAACAACTTTGTTTTCACCAAATACTTGGGGCTCTGCATATTCTTTGGTGTTTCCCAGAAGAAGGATACAGCCATCGGCATGGGTATTACCTTCACGCTGGTAATGGTTCTGAGCGCAATTTTCTGCTGGGCCATTTACACCTACATCCTCAAGGCTCTTCAGCTACAGTTCCTGCAGATCATAGTGTTCATAGGCACTGTCGCCATCTTTGTCCAGGCCATGGATACGATACTGAGAAAGGTAAACCCCTTCCTGTTCAAGAAATTAGGGGTATACCTGGTGCTGATAGTCACCAACTGTATCATCCTGGCTGTGCCACTCATCAACGTAGATAGCGGCTACGGTCTGTTCGAAAGTATGACAGAAGGCCTTGGAGCAGGAGTAGGTTTCGCTCTGGCGCTATTCCTGATGGCATGTGTGAGGGAGAAGCTGGAATTATGCAGGGTTCCTGCAGTGTTCAAAGGACTGCCAATTGCCTTTGTGGTTGCGGGAATGTTTGCCCTGGCATTTCTTGGCTTTTCCGGATTGTCGATCTTCTAGAGGTCGTAGAAAGAACAACAGGAGATTAATACTCTCCTTGGAGGCGCTATAAAATGGACAGTGTTTGGACCATAGCTTTGAATGGAATACTCTTTTTCCTCGTTTTCGGCATTCTATGCGGGCTTGCTTTGGCAGTGGCCGCAAAGAAGTTCGCCGTAAAGGTGGACCCAAAGATAGAAGCTGTTAGAGCCTGCCTCCCTGGCGCGAACTGTGGGGCGTGTGGATATGCCGGATGCGAATCATACGCAGAGGCTGTTGTCACGGATCCTAGCTGCCCACCAAGCAAATGCGCGCCGGGTAAACAGACGGTAGCAGACAAGGTAGCCGAAATTACCGGTAAATCTGCAGGCTCGGCCGCCCCGGTGATTTCAGTGCTGAGATGCTCCAGGAATGAAGGTAATGTCAAAAAGAAATATGCTTACGTCGGTTACGACACCTGCCAGGGCGCTGCCATAGCTTTCGGCGGACCGTACGAATGCACATTCGCATGTATAGGGTATGGTGACTGTGAGGCGTCATGTCCTTTCCATGCCATACACATGAAAGACGACATGCCTGTGATTGATCCTGAGGCATGCACTGGATGTGGCGTATGTGTCAAGAATTGCCCGAAACAGGTGTTGCAGCTCATTCCCAAGGACGCCCTGGCTTATGTTCCCTGCAGCAGTAGAGACTCAGGAAAGGCAGTAACCAACGTGTGTGAGGCAGGCTGCATACACTGCGGGGCCTGTACCAGAAAAGCCAAGGATATCATTAATATGGTCAATGACCGTATTGAGATAGACTATGAGAAATTAGACGAGGATGCAGCCAAGGCTGGGGTTTGGGCCTGTAGCAAGCAGTTCATTTTCAGGTATACAGACCCGGCACGTCAGCTAAAGGCCGTGGAACAGATCAAGGCCGAGCAGGCCGCGAAAAAAGCGGCTGCGGCAGCCAAGGCTGCTCAGGAATCCAGCGCCAAGGAGTCCTGAAATTGTATGGTAAAGACCGGCTGTCCATGATATTCATAGGCTAGCAAGTCTTTTTGCTGATTGGCTTCGCTCTGTTTGCGAAAGGAGTTCGCAATGAAAGACAACCGATACGTATGGAACCCACTACGTCTGCTTAGCCCAAAACTGGATTCAGAAGTGGAGCGATCCGAGGAAGGGCCTGATATTGAGGGCTACGCCTGTGACACTCCTGAAAGAACCCTGGTCAAAATGGTCAACCAGATGATCGAAATGACCAAGATTCTCCAGACCGGCTTTAAGAGTGAAAGCGCCGAGAAATTGTGCGATTGCGAGGAGCTATTTAAGCAGGTGCGGGATCAGGAGAAGCACTGTACAACGGATCTGGTCAAAGAGTATGAGATCCTCGGTGAAAATGTGTTTAGAGTTGCCATCCGTCTACCAAGCAGACTCGAAAGAATCGGTGTCATGCTCGAGGTCCTCATGAACTGCCTGAGAACAAAGATGAGTGAAGGTATACCGTTCTCAGACAAGGCGCATAGGGAGTTAAACGAGATTTTTGAGCTGACGATAGACATTCTTCAGAACCTGCGTGACTCTTTCCTGACTCGTAACAAGTTCATTTTGGATCATGTCAAGGCGCAGGCCGGACAACTTGCGGACCTTGTCGAGCATGCAAGGTTCGGGCACTGGGATAGGCTGGAGAGAGGCTTTTGCTCACCACTGGCATCTTCCCTTTACATCAGGATTCTTGATTCCTTTAACAGCATCTACGATTATGTTAACAAGATCTACCTGACGATCACATCACTGGAAGCAGCTCCAGAATAAAAAATGCTTTTCATGAAAAAGCTGAAGTCTCCCCCATCCGGGGAAGGCTTCAGCTTTTTTTGTTTGAACAAGTTTCAGACTAGAATGTGAAGAACACCTTCTGAAGAACCTTGGGTGTGTAGCCAACCACATCGAGATAGAGTGTTATCCCGCCATTGAAGAAAGGCCATCCAGCTCCAAGTATCATTGCAGTATCGACATCCTTAGGATCTTTGACGACCTTTTCCTTGAGTACATGATCTATCTCAAGCGTGAGGTTGGTAAGGATTCTATCGAGGATTTCCTCCTTGACGAACTCCTTGTCCCCTCTGTTTGCGAAGATTTCGGCCACCTTGGGATTCACCTGTTTACCAGGACCCATTCCAACATAGATGTTAGGAATCTTGGCCTCAACCATCTTTTTAAGGCGGTCATTCAATTGGAATCGCTCCGGCCACGCCTTGTGACAGGTCTCTCCTACGTGGTAGGCTACCGCCGTCCCCACGAAGGCAAGCAGTTCAAACGGAGCCATTGGCAATCCAAGCGCGAGACAGGCGTCATCTACCTGCTCGAAGGTAGCTCCCTCCTCAACCATCTGGAAACAGTCCGTCAAAAGTTTGGTGAGCAGTCTGTTGACGAGAAACGCCGGTGAATCCTTAACCAGGATTGCGTTCTTCTTCAGCTTTTTGGCGCACTCAAATGCAGTGACCAGTGTGGCGTCATCAGTCTTTTCACCCTTTATTATCTCCAGAAGAGGTAATACCGCAACGGGATTGAAGAAATGAAAGCCAACCACCCTCTCGGGATTCTTGAGTTTGGAAGCCATCTCAGACACAGACAGGCTTGATGTATTGGTGGCGAGAACACATGTAGGGGAGACCACTTCCTCGGCCTGTGCAAAAACATCCTGTTTGATGGGCATTTCTTCAAAAACAGCCTCAATGACAAAATCGCAATCAGCGAAGTCTTTCCAGTCAAGTGTTCCCAGAAGAATGTGGAAAAGATGATCCGCCTTGGCTTGGGTCATCCGACCCTTACTCACAAGGGCCGACAGTTCCCCCTTGATGTAGCCCAGTCCTTTATCAAGATACTCCTGTTTGATGTCCTTCATGACCACAGGAACACCGTAGCGTCTAAGGAAGAGCATGGCTAGCTGCGATGCCATCAGACCGGCCCCGATGATGCCAACCTTGTTTATAGGTCGGGGTTTGATGTCTTTCGGACGCCCAACCGGTTTCTTGGCCCGCCTCTGAACCAAATCGAAACTATACACACCGGCCTTGCACTGGCGGCTCTTTATGAGATCTCCAAGAGCCTTGTCTTCGTCCGCAAAGCATTCTTCGACGCCCCTGGACATGTCACATGCCGACTGCACGAGGTCTATGGCCCTGTAGGGAGCCGGGGCTGCGCCATGCACTCTCATGTCACAAAAACTTCTGGCCGCATCACAGTGTTGTTTTGCTTTTGACATGTCAGGCACTGATCTTTCGATCTTCTCCTTGCCGTCAACGAGGTCTACGAGCAGGGCAAGGGACTGATCGAAAAATTCGACTGATTCAAAGAGCCTGTCAGCGAGGCCAAGCTGAAACGCTTTCTTACCGTCAAGCATTCTGTTCTGGTTGAGCGGGTTGTAGACTATCAGTTCGAGAGCCTTCTCAGGTCCGATGAGCCTCGGGGTGAGCGTCGACCCTCCCCATCCGGGAACAAGACCAAGAAAACACTCAGGGAAGGCTATTGCCGGAACGGATTTGGATATCGTTCTATAATCGCAGTAAAGAGATATCTCAAGGCCACCACCCAGAGCGGCGCCGTTGATGGCTGCCAGGGTCGGAATCTTGAGGTCCATTATTCTTTTCATGGCGGCGTGACCAGCCGCCCCTATCTGTCGGCCCTGCTCAAAGGTGTTGATAAAGGGCACCTGCATCAAATCTGCCCCGGCAGCAAATATGTAATGCTTGCCACAGAGCATCATTCCCTTGACGTCCTTATCGCCATCAATTTTGCTGATGGCCTTGTGTAGTGACGCCAAAGCTTCTTCACCAAAGGTGTTGGGTTTTTTGTAGTCCTGACCGTTATCCATGGTAACAATTGCGATCTTACCGACACGCGAATTGTAATATGTAATGTGAAACAAAGTGGGCGCTTCAGCCATGGCTATTCCTTTCTAAAGCTTCCTTCTCATATTTGTCTGTCAAATCGGTTGTAAAGGTCTGTGATTGATTCCATCGCCAATCAATAGTCTCCGGATTCGTTAGAGTCAAAATCAACAAGATTAATCCTTGTCCTTGCCGCCTTTTGATTCCTTCTTGTCTCCACGCTGGAGATTTTTCCAAATCACTGTTCCACCCTGGCCGAGTCCCACGCACATCGTAGTGAGCCCATACTTAACTTCAGGATGCTCCTTGAAGGCGTGCATCAGATGGCAGGCGAGCCTGATTCCCGATGAAGCCAACGGATGACCGAAAGCAATGGCGCCGCCATATATGTTCATCTTGGGGTCATCTGGGAATTGGAGTCCAAACTCATTCATGAACGCGATAGCCTGCACTGCGAAGGCTTCGTTAAGTTCAATTAGTCCGATATCTTCAATTTTGAGTCCAGCGTTCTTTAAAGCTCTGTGGGTGGCAGGAATCGGGCCTATGCCCATGATTTCCGGTTTGACCCCTGCGTAAGCAAACGACTTAAGCTCCATTTTTGGCTCAAGACCAAGCTCTTCCGCCTTTTCGGCCGTCATTAGCAGACAGCCGGCTGCTCCGTCATTCAGACCTGACGAGTTCCCGGCAGTGACCTTTCCCATTACCCGGAAAGGTGTTTTCAGTTTTGCGAGTCCGTCCCGAGTAGTCTGCGGCCTGGGTTGCTCATCTGTGTCAGCGACGACCCAGCCATTCTTGGTATAAACGGTCATTGGGACTATCATCTCGCCAATTTTCCCCGATTCTATGGCCCTGGCAGCTTTGTTCTGGCAAAGCAGGGAATATTCGTCGGTCATGTCCTTCGTAATTTCAGGGAACATGTCATGCAGGTTTTCAGCAGTCATGCCCATGGACATAGCGCTTTGATCAACAAGTTTGTCGGTGAGAAACCTTGGGTTGGGATCAGCCGTGGCCCCCATGGGATGATGACCCATGTGTTCCACACCGCCCGCTATCGCAACATCACACCCTCCCAAAGCTATTGCCGATGCGGCAGTAGTTATGGCGCTCATTCCTCCGGCGCACATCCTGTCGATTGAATAGCCTGCTACTGTCTCAGGAAGTCCGGCTAGTATTACGGAAGTCCGGCCAAGTGTCAGTCCCTGGTCCTTCTCCTGGCAGAACACACCCCATGCGTTTTCTTCAACCATTTCAGGTTTCAGGTTAGGATTACGGCGCATAAGCTCACGAATAACCTTCACAACCATATCGTCAGCTCTCGTATTCCAGAACACGCCTTTTTCTCCGGCTCGACCAAACGCAGTCCTGATTGCGTCAACCAATACGACTTTTCTTGCTTTCATATTCAAAACTCCGATCTTGATTAAACTAGAGCAAACGATTCCTCTGGAAGATCTATTGCTGACCGTTCGCCGCTCATTATCGCCCTGGCCTTGCCTGGCGCCAGCGAGAGGATTGTGTTCGCGAAGAATTCTGCTGATGCGACTTTGCCCCTATAAAATGCCGCTGACCTGTTCGATTTGAGCAGTTCGGCCTTTTTCTCGGGGGTGTCGGCTTTTGCGTCGCTGTAAAGCTCATCAAGGCGGCGATCCGCTATGACAGCCTGCCACAACAGCATGAAACCAATGGCGACATCTCCGAAGAGTTCATGGTAAGGCGTAGCGTAAAGTATGGGTGTCATGAAATCTTCAGTGATGCTCTTGAGTCCAAAAAATCTTGTGACTTCAATCAGAAGCTTCCTGGCTTCTTCAAATGGACCGACCACATCTTTCAGGCGGTAATTTTTCTTGGCTACCTTTAGAAGATTTCCGGTCTCCGATACTATGTTCTTGAATAGAATGCCCTGTTTGTAGCCAAGCTTACGTCCCACAAGGTCAAGGGCCTGGATTCCGTTGGTCCCTTCGTAAATTGATGAGATTTTGCAGTCTCTCAGGAATTGCTCTACAGGGTATTCACGGCAATATCCGTAACCACCGTGGATCTGGACTGCCAGTTCCGTTACCCTGAATCCCATATCGGTGCTCCACGCCTTGCAGATAGGAATGAGTATGTCCAGGAATCCCTGATACTTGGCTCCCTCTTCGTCGTTTGGGGCTATGTGGACACGGTCCTCGCAATAGGCCGCATAATAGAGTAGGGCTCTCATTCCTTCAGTTACGCACTTCATCCACATCAGCATCCTTCGAACATCAGGATGCTGGATGATAGGCACTTTTGGAGCGGTAGGATCCTTCATGGTGGTGATTTCGGGTCCCTGAAAGCGCTCCTTGGCATATTTCAGGGCATGCATGTAAGCAGTGCTGGCCTGAGCGAGACCCTGGACACCAACTGACAGACGGGCTTCATTCATCATGTTGAACATGATCTTCATGCCCATGTTTTCTTCACCCAACAGGTAACCGATGCAATTGTCCTTTTCGCCAAAATTCAAAGCGCACGTCGCTGACGCGTGAATGCCTAATTTCTTCTCGGTGGCCATGCAGACAACATCGTTGTCAACCCACTCTCCATTTTCGATTCTTTTCTTAGGCACAATAAATATGCTAATGCCCTTTGTCCCTGGAGGGGCCCCTTCCACGCGAGCCAGAACCATGTGGATGATGTTTTCTGTAAGATCGTGGTCGCCGGCTGAAATGAATATTTTGCCGCCCTGTATGGAATAAGTACCGTCCGGCCTCTTGATCGCCTTGGTTCTCAATGCGCCTACATCGCTGCCTGCCTGCGGCTCGGTTAGACACATTGTTCCACAGAATTCGCCGGTATACATTTGGTCCATATATGTGCGCTGCTGTTCTTCGGTCCCATAAAGCTCGATCAGTCTCGCCGAGCCAATTGTCAGGCCCGGGTACATCATCAAAGACTGGTTGGCCGCATTGAACAGCTCCATTGTTGCCACGTAAATAACATTCGGGAATCCTTGTCCCCCCATGTCCTGCGAGACCGGTAGCGACGCCCAACCACCTTCACAATAACGCTGATATGCATTGTGAAAACTTTCAGGAACCCTCACCTGACCGTCTTCCAGCTTTACGCCCTTGGCGTCGCCGTCTGCGTTCGTGGGGGCAATTTCCTTCTCAGAAAGTTTTTGAGCAGCCTCCATAACCATATCAAACATCTCTCTGGAGAACTCGCTGTACTTCTCTGACTCACAAAGATCCTCGACGTTGAGCTGTTCGTAAAGCACGAACTTCGCGTCGCGCTCATCAACTAAAAGATTGGCCATAATCCTTACTCCTCCTTGGGGTATGTGGATGATATATTTTCCAGGAAAAAGCAGACTAAAAAAATAATCAGGAAATCCATTCTAGGAAAAGTTTGTTCCTGGACGCCGGGCGCATGGTTCAAAACAAAATTAGGATTTCCAGAAACAGGCTCATTTAACATATCGTTTACACCTTATAGACTAATATCTCAAGAAAAAAAATTCCTTACTGAATCAGTAGACAATAACTTGGAATCAACTTGCTATTGACTTATTATTACTTAAACAACATTGATTAATCTGGATTCCATGAAATGGCGAATTAGCAAACAGCATCATCTAATCATTTGAACGGAGCCAAATATGATTGAAGAAACAAACAGGAAAGTGGTAGAACTTTTTCGTTCAGGAAAATATTCGGAAGCAGAGTCTTTGGCGCTGGAAGTTTTGCAGAATGTGGAAAGAGAGGACGAGTCGGATTTCCATCAGGTGGCGACCTGCCTGAACAATCTGGCTGAGATTTACCGTGCTCAGCAAAGACTGGAAGAAGCCATCCCCCTATGGAAGCGCGCTTTGACCCTAAGGGAAAAGAAGCAGGGTCTTCAGCACCCTGAGGTGGCCATAATTTTGAACAATCTGGGAGGGGCCCAATTCGAGAAAGGTGATTATCGTCAGGCCGACGTTTTTTTTAGGCGCGCATTGCAGATTCTCGAGAATGTGGTGGGTCCTGAGAGTCCGGCGGTAATTTCGTGTCTGAACAATCTGGCAGCGGTCAACATGACGATGGAACGCTATCCTGTAGTTAAAACATACTATGAAAAGGCTCTTATGCTGGCGGAGAAACTCAGAGGACCTGAAAGTGTTGAAGTTGGTCTTAGCCTCAACAGCCTTGCCGGATACTACGAGAAGATGGAAAGGTATGCCGAATCCGAGCCGCTTTACCGAAGGGCGCTGGAAATTGCCGAGAAAAACTTCGGGCCACATCATCCGCATGTAGCCACTTCCCTGACCAACCTTGCAAGTGTCCTGACAGGAGCGGGCGGTTATGATGAAGCTGAGAACCTTCTGCTGAGGGCTTCAGAAATTATTGAAAAGAATTACGGTTCAAGCATGCTTACCAGATCCAGCCTCGAAAATCTGGCTGAATTCTATTCCGGGGTCGGAAAGGCCGAGGAAGCAGCAAAAATAAGGGCTCGTTTGGAACAAATGTAACATTGCAGCCGAGTCAATCGATGAACTTTAGGGATATGCCGTTTGAGTACAGGAAATCAGTCTTCAATTAATTCATGATTTCAGAACTTGATGATCAAAGAATCGGTGGCCGACACACCATTGGCTGTGGGTCGGCCATGCTTTGACTCCGCAAGCTTTTCAGGCGATGGACAAGCCCGTTGATCACGGGAGGTTGACTAAATACTGAACTTCCATGCGCAGTATTCGGCGCCAACCAACTCATCGGGCGGGCATTTCAGACATTCGACCTTGATTTTTGGGTCGATAGCGTGGGCAAATTCCGAATACTCAATCAATCCTGCAGACTTGCACGGGTAGTGATCCAGGCCCCTGCGACGTCTGGCCGCCTGAACCCGACATTCGTTCATCGCAAAGACCAACGAGCCGCTTTCATCCCAACTGGCAGAATTTGAATTGATGGTTGAGTATATTCTCAATGGAAGGGCTTTTTCCAGGGCCTTCAGTCCGCCTTCATGGGGTAGTCCCAGGAATTTCCTGATCTTGAAAGCCTCCATTCGAGCAAACATGGACCAGCAGGAATCGTTAATAGCTTTGGCTTCTGTCATCCCGTGTTCACGTTCCACTTCCTGGAACCAGAGTCCGTCGCCTGTCAGCCATGTCTTGGCTATCTCACCGATGCAAATAAGCAATTCCTCGCGTGATTTGTTGAGCAAAGCTATTGGTAGACCATCCCTGTTGGGTATTCCGAACAGCGGATACAACCTGGCGCCGATAGAAGGAAAAAACTTGTCTATGGCCTCGGATTCCATCTTTAGCGCATCCGTCGGTCCAAGTCTTCTCGAAGTCTCAGCAAACCACATTCCGTAATGAGCCAGAACTTCTCCCAAATACAGTCCAATTAGCTGGATCAATTGCTCGTTTGTCAAATCAGCCGCTTCAAATGACTTACCATGTGGCATGTGAACGTCCTTTGCTATTTTCTATTTTGGTCTAGCCTAATAAAATGGCCGGATTTACCACCCATTTTCTCAATCAACCTTATATTGGTGATGACCATCCCCCTGTCTACCGCCTTGCACATGTCATATATGGTCAAGGCCGCGCAGGACACCGCTGTAAGCGCTTCCATTTCCACGCCGGTCTTGGCTATCACCTTAACTCTAGCCTCTATCTCGATAAAAGAGTCTTCGATGTTTGGAATGAAATCAACCTTGACAGATGTGAGAGCCAGTGGATGAGCTAGCGGAACCAATTCAGGGGTCTTTTTGGCCGCCATTATTCCGGCGATTCTGGCGACTCCCAGGACATCTCCCTTCTTGGCGCGGTTTTCCAAAATCATATTCAACGTCTGGGGATCCATGTGAGCTTCCGCTCTGGCAACGGCAATCCTCTCAGTCACGTCCTTTGCCCCGACATCCACCATTAGTGCAGAGCCATGTTCATCGAAGTGTGTAAAATCAGACATGTTATTTATCTCTAATCTTGCTAAGTATCTTCACCTGTCTTGCCGAGCCTGTATGACAGGGCGCGTGCGTGAGCGGGAAAACCCTCGTATTCAGCCAACACCAGTGTCTTTGGGGCAAGTGATCTGAAACCTGCCTCATCGACAATCGAATAAGACATTTTCCTGGTGAAATCCCTGACTGAGAGCGCCGAGGCTGTTCTTGCAAAGCCGGATGTCGGCAAAATAGCGTTAGGTCCTATCGAGTAATTGGCCAGAGTCCCGGGTGTCCACCTACCGATCAGGACCTCACCGGCGGTCCTAATCTTTTCAAGCGCCGCCAGTGGGTCTTCAATAAGTAACTGAAGGTGTTCAGGCGCGAATCCGTTGATGAAGTCTATTGCGTCAGCCGAGTCTCTTGCCAAGGCCACGCCTCCACTTTCTCCAAGGACCGTCTGACAGAATTCCCGTCTCATTGGAGGCAGATCATCAATAAGTTCCTGGGCTATTCTGATACACTCCCTAGCCATTTTCTCGCTTGTAGTCACTAGATATGCCGATGAGTCCGGTCCATGCTCAGCCTCAATAAGCAGGTCAATTACCGCAAGCCTCGGTGAAACCGTCTCATCTGCGTATATCACGGCCTCACTTGGACCGGCTTCCGGTCCGGTATCTATCTCGGTAGACAAGGCTTTTTTCGCTGCGAGCACGTAGCCTGATCCAGGGCCAACAATCTTGTCCACTCGGGCTATTGTTTCTGTTCCGTAAGCTAAGGCTGCGATAGCCTGAGGTCCCCCTACAGCATAGATTTCAGTCACGCCTATCAGGGTAGCTGCTGCAACCGTTACGGAATCTGCCAGGCCGTCAACATCAGGTGGGCTAACAGCGACAATCCTGCGAACTCCGGCCACAACAGCGGGGATTGCGGCCATCATCATCATCGAGGGAAATGAGCCCTTACCACGAGGGACGTAAATACCTGCGGAATCAAGAGCTATTGTCTTTTCACCGGCAATGATTCCTGGCGATATTTCGGTCTCCATTTTTTCGGGGTCTTTTTGCAGTTCATGAAACTTCCTGATATTTCTGACTGATATCTCAATGGCCTCCCTCAACTCTGGAGAGAGTTTATCAACGGCCTGCTCCATGGAGTCTTGAGATATCCGAAAAGATTTTTTGCTCATATCAGCGCCGTCAAACTTTCTGGTGAATTCGACGAGCGCCCTGTCCCCTTCATCTTTAACTCGCTCAAGGATAGGGCTGATCTGCTTGGTCAGATCCTGAAAATCTACCTTTGTCCGACGGTAGAGTCTCCTTCTGCCACGGGGGCTCAATTCATCAAGTTTTATAAAGTTTATCCTCATATGCGACAACTCCAGACCATGTCATTTTTTACCTTGAAGCGTTAAATTTATCTAGTTGTTTTAAGTAGCGCTAAACACCTTGCCGGTTATTTTATTTGGCGAGGAAATAATATATCATGAAGCTGCAGTTTTTACTGAAATGCTGAAAGGTGTTTTCTGAGGATATGGATAAAGACTTTAACAAGGCCGACTGGGAATTCTTTGTTGTTGCCCTAAAAGAAGAAGCTAGAGATGTTTTGTGGTCCGTCCAACTGGACCTCGACCCTGATACCCTTATAAAAAGCGCGTTGGAGGATCTGCAGGCCCTTGCGCCCAGACCTGATGGCTATGAAACAAGATCTCGTGACGAGATATGGAATGATGTCAGAGCTAGGCTCTTGCAGGCCGCATATGCGCTCAGGCCTCACTGCATACGATGCGGGACGTGTTGTGAAAAAGGCAGCCCGACCCTCCTGAAACAGGACACCGAATTATTTGTGACAGGTGTGCTCACCCCTTCAGACGTTTTCACCATCAGGTCGGGAGAACAGGTTTACATTCCTGAGACTGAACAAACAGTTCCATCCCAGACGGAACTCATCAAGATCAAGGAGACCAGTGACTCACGTAGTTGCATGTTCCTGGACACATCCAGCAAGAGTTGCAGGATTTATGGATCGAGGCCTGAGCAATGCAGGCGCCAGGAGTGCTGGAACCCCAAACAAACACTACAGCAGGATGACAGGACTCTAACACGAAAGGATTTGCTGGAAGCGACGGGAGATTTGTGGTCAATCATTGAAAGGCATGAAGACAGGTGTTCCCATGATGAGTTCACCAGAGAGATAGCCAGGCTGTCTGCTACCAAAGGCCAAACTGTGGATGATTTGCTTAATATGCTTGCATTTGACCACCATGTTCGTGATTTTGTCAGAACCAACCTGGGAGTAGATGAAAAATTTCTCAACTTTTTTTTCGGCAGACCGCTGAGTCAAGATCTGTTTTATTATGGATTAAGCCTGGAAGAAAACGAGGACGGGACATTTTTTCTGACAACGGCGCAACAAGAGGATTCCTGACAGGGATGTCTCGCATCGTCATGGGGGCGCCTTCGTCAACGGCTCAATAGTCCTTGTAGAATAGAGATCTGGGGCCTAGTCTGCGAGGTTTCTCAGGATCAAACCCTGAGCATCTGTAAATGAATATTTCGCGCACGGATTCTCCGTGATACATCACCTTGAATTCCGGCAAGGGTTCTACCGAACGAAAATTTTCATAAATTGTAGTGAATGCATCAGAAGAGGGCACAAGTTTTCTTGGTGAAACGAATATAATGTCTCGACCTTTGAGGTCATCAAAAGACGGATTCCAGACATCGAACTGAGTTGGACGGCCCCATGGGGCCAGGTACCTAACTCTGGGTTGTCCGGGTATGTTAAATTCAAGCAGGGCGCATAGTTGATAACTGTCGGCTGCTATTACCTCATGTTCCCTTGCCAGGTTGCCGACATGTGCGCCCAAGGCGTTCCATCCCCTTGTCTCCCATATTATCCGGTCTTCCTTTGCAAATGATCTCTCAAGAGATGCCGGCAACAACCCTACCCATGCGTGAGCCGCAACCAGGCAAAATATGGACACCGACGAAACGACCGTCCACCGCACGAATCTGGGCCCCCAGGGCTTCCCGAACCAGTTCAGGGCCCTAGTCCCATCGCTGTAGAAACTCCAGACCGCAAGAACACATGGACCAACATAACCGGGTATGCTCCAGTTCGCCTCCACATGACCGCGAAAGGATTGAACAGAAAAAATCAGGAGCGGCAACCCGAAAGAAAGACAGAGCGCCTGACCTCCATCGGGTTTGCGGATGTTGTGATAAAGAGAACAGGCCATCGCTGCCACTACACATACATACATCAGAGGTGAAACAAGGAGAAACTGTGAGAGGTTGAACCCAAAACCATCGGCAATTTTTCTGGAAAGCCCCGTGTATCCCGTCCCTATGAAAAGTATGTGGTTTAATGAGGCCCAATCGTGAACCCAGTTCCAGTAAATTATCGGAAGGGTAAAAAGCAGAGCTAGTCCTGCGCTTAACCAGGGAGTTCGCGTCAATAAAAGGGATCTGGTTTCCTTGCGCCAAATCATGAATACAAAGACGCAGGCAAGAGTCAAAATGCCGGTATATTTGCTTAGAATTGAAAAACCTATGGCCACGCCCGACAGGTACAGGTATTTGTTCTCTCTGTGACGAAGATACATGGTCAAAAACCACATCGTCAGAATAGTAAAGAAAACCAGAATATTGTCATGAATGGCCGCCGATGCCCCGAGTAGGGATACCGGAGTGATGTTGAAAACGAGCGTCGTGATCAAAGCCAAACGCACTGACCCGAATATATTCAGACTGCAAAAATAAATCAGCCCGGAACTCAGGACAGACAATACCAGGAACGGGAAACGGACCGAAAACGGTGTTGACTGGCCAAACAACTCCGTGGACAACCTGATCAGGTAAGCGACCATTCCCGAATTGTCGAAATAGGACCAGTCCAGTCGCCTGGACCATGCCCAGTAGCTGCACTCGTCCGGGATGAGGTTCACATAAGCGCTCAAAATGAAACAAAAGGCGAAAACTATGGCCAGCCCCGCCAGTATTGGAATGTTACCCTGCGCTATTACCTGATCTTGGCTTGTGCGTGTCATGATTTAAGGGGTTATCTCTTTTCGGGGGCAATATGCGGGGCCCTGCAAATGTGTCGTCTGATCATTTTATCCAACCAGAAATTCCGAATTGTCACATTGATGAGCATGCCGTGCCAGGTCTGCATTTTTTATGAATGGTCTCCCGCCGCAAATCGTGAGTTGACTCTATCTGAATTGTGGTGTGAATTACTTTCAGCCTGTTGCGCAAGACCGAATTAATGCTGTCAAGGACCTCTCCTGGGTTCAGGCTGTCATCTGATAGCACCACATGCGCTGAGAGGTGGACCTCCGTTCCGGCTATGCGCCACACATGCAAATCGTATACGCAGCATACACCTGGGACTGCAACCAATTCTGATTCTATTTTTGCGACATCATAGCCCTCAGGAACTCCCTCCATCAAAATGTGGAACGATTCCGTTATGAGACCCCATGAGGAATATATGATCAGGATGCCTATAAACACGCTGATCAGCGGGTCTACCCAGTATTGGCCGGTCAGTATTATTATCAGTCCGGCTGCCACCGCTCCAAGAGATCCAAGCGCATCCGAGATCACATGCAGAAAGGCTCCCCGGATGTTGATGCTATCTTTTGCGCTCCCGAAAAGCAGCCCTGCCATGACTAGATTGATTATCAACCCAAAGAGCGCCACCAGA
>CALDNG010000245.1 GCA_937915285.1 uncultured Desulfomonile sp.
ATTACGATGGCTAGTTGCGACCAGTTCAGAAAATCGAACTGCGCTGGACCAAACAGGTATAGGACAGGAACCAGGGCAGCTGTGAGTATCCTTGCGCAGGACAAGGGGAGGATTGTCTGAAACTGAACGAATATCGCCAGCATACCGGCAACACCCAGGAACTGGACACTTACCAGGCTGTTCAAGATTTGTCCCAGGGCTTTGAATCCATCGGTGGCCGCCAGAGCCCCGGCCGCCAGGAAACCGGCCGCCATCGCGCTTACCGGTAAAAGTATTATCCCCTCCAAAAGATCGTTCAGCCTTATCCGGCAGACAACTACCATCAGAATGGCCCCGGCCACAAGCACAGACTGGACCGGCATCTTTCCAAGAGGCTGGAATATTGCGATTAACAAGGATACCACAAATATTACCAGGGCAAGGTATCCCTCGAGCGGGGCTTTTATCTCAGGCTCGATTGCTTCCTTCATATCAGCGGATTGTGGCGCTTCACGCAGTGAGACATCGTTTGGATAGATCTTTTGACTTACCAGTTTCAGAAATAATGCCACCACCGCTGTTCCCAGCATTAGCGAAAAAGCCTGAGGGGCCCGTAATATTCCATCTGAGGCGGTTGCAAAAAAGCTGCCCAAAAAACCTTCTGCAATCTGACCGACTCCGCCGATCGGTGAAGGGCCGCACGACCCCATGGCATTTCGTGTGAACGCTCCAATGAGAACAATCAACTGTGACTTGGTTAGCAATCCCAGGCCACCCTCGAAACCGAATGTGAACAGCAGTGGTAATAGCGCTGCCGCCAGTATGCGGCCACATGGGAGCGATGAAATAACCGGCAGATTGATAAGGATGACCAGCGTGCCTACAAGACCTATCGGGCTTCGACGCAAAAACTTCAGTAAAACTTTTAAAGCCTCAAAACCTCCTGAGGCTTTTAGTCCTCCGGCCAGAAACAGCCCTGTCAGCAAGGCCGTGATGGGGTGCAGAATGATTCCGCCAAGGAATTCGTTGGGCATCAATAGTACGGCGTCAATCCCGTAGGCAACGTATTTGAAAACGGCTCCAACAATCAGGCAAAGGACTGTAGATATCACTAGCACGGTTTGTACAGGAGTACGAATGTAACCAAACAGGGTGGAAAGCATCAGGGCCAGAAAAATTCCTAAATTGATATATCCCAGGAACTCCAACTATTATCTCCCTTGTTCAAAGAAGCCAAAAAACAGGCCCTGTTTCTTAACCCAAAACCTACTTGCGCGCCAGGCTGCATGTGTCCTTCATTTTCTTGTGAAACCACGGCGTATCTACTACATATCCTTCCGACGAATTATAAACTCTAACCTGGGTTCCTACCCCGAGACGACCCATGCATGCCACACATCCGTTTACACTTGCCGTCACTACAGAGCCATCACTGAGCTTAACCTTTGCCATCAGAGATGGAGACATGAGGAATCCAAATTCAGAATCCTCAAAAGATATTATTTCTCCCCTCGCTGACCTCAAGGCCCGATAAACCTCAGCTATCAAAAACAGGCAGATCAAAAAAACAAGAGTGATGTGTTCTATGTCCATTTTTATTGTGGCTATGCGCAGTTTATTTCAAAACGGGAATTATAGGTCAAGGAACCTTGATCCTGCTCACTCTGCTGTTACCACTATCGGCAATGTACAGAAATCCATCCCTGACAACTACACCGGTCGGTCTTCTAAACTCCGCCTCGCCAGATCCCTCTTTTCCGATGACATTCAAAAGTTTTCCATCAAGGCTGAAATTCTGAAGCCTGTGGTTGCCGGTATCAGCAATCCAAACGGCGCCGTCTTTTGTTACGTACATTCCTTGAGGGAGGTTTAGTTGTCCAGGAGCGCTTCCTTCGGAACCGAAACTTCTCTTGAAAACGGTGTCAGGCCCGAAAAATTTTACCATCCCGTGTTTGCTGTCCAGCACGGCTATTTCGTCATCCGGGGTATATGAGCACGCAGTTGGCAATCTAAATTGATCGTTGGAGTCTCCGAGGTCTCCAATGACCGATAATAATTCAAAATTCAAATAAACCTGGATCCGGTGATTTCTGGTGTCCGCTACCAGCATCCGTTTTTTTTCATCAACATATATACCCTGCGGAGTGGAAAATGATCCGCCAATGCTTCCAATTGAGCCAACGGATCGCTTCACCTGGCCACCGGCTTCAAAGACCTGAATTCGACCATTGTTCGAATCAACAACGTAAAGCAAACCGGTTTCATCGCAGGCAATCCCTTTGGGGAAGTTGAGCCTTCCTATGTGAGCGCCAGGCTTACCGAAGGAATCTGAGGGGGTTAATCCGCTGTCGAGTCTTACGATCCTGTATGCAGGAGGATCACTTACAAAAAGGTTCCCAGACGGGTCAAAAGCCAGGGAGAACGGTGCTTTGAGGTTGTTGGAATCACTGGACAAAGGCGCGCCAGGGTTCGACGAAGCTCCGGTCAGTTTCGTAGCGCCCACGGCAATGGTGGAAGCTACCCCGGCAACCCCCAGGGTTTTAATGAATTCACGCCTTTTCATTGAGCTATTTCTGCTCTCATGTTCAGCTTTGTGCATGGAATGGCGCAGTCTTTTAGGCTGGTCATTGATCGACAATCTAATACCAAGTCAGTGGGTAGTCAAGACTATCTCTTGTCCGGAATTTGATAAATTTTTTCTCATTCAGTCCAGTCTTCCACATGGCTGAATCAAACAATTACATCATGCAAATCTAAGTATTTCATCCAGGGGAGCCCTTTGGCTTCTGAAAAGACTGGCTTTGTCCGTGGGATGAGCATGTCCTATGGCTATACCAATCACGAGCTTTTTTGACTCTGGAACGCCAAGTGTCGATTTGACAATATCCGGGAAATGCATGGACGCGGCAAGGTATATTGTGCCCAAACCCTCTTTCATGGCCAGATAGCAGATAGTGGTTCCTATGGACCCGATATCCAAACAGGAATAGGGCTCGTTCATTTCACCATCTATGAAAAGGTATATCACGCATGGAGCCCCAAAAAACCTATACATGTTTGTGTAATGCTGATTTCGGGCTTTCTTGTCATCACGCTCAATCCCCATATATGTGAACAGCTCTGTCCCGAGTCCCACATACCGCCGTTTATGAATGTCAGGAAAAGTGCCTGGTGTCTTGATGTCAGGACGTGGAGCCGTCCCTTTTTTGCCCTCCTCTTCAAACGCGTCAGCAAGCTGTTTGGCCTTGTCAGCATCCGCTATGACTATTTCCCACGGCTGGGTATTACCCCATGAGGGCGCCCATCGCGCGCATTCCACAATTCTTCTTATGGTGTCTCTTGAAACCGGATCAGGCAAAAAAGACCTTATACTTCTTCGACTTAGAATTGATTCTTCCAAATTCATCATCTCTCTCCGATCTTAGAAAGTTATTAGCGTTTACACTATCATAAATTTTGCGATGCGAAAAACAGGTTCCAATCATTTACAAAAATGCGAAAATAATGTTAATTTAGACCGTTAATGTCTGAACAACAATTCACTGGAGTGAAGGAGGGACCTCACATGGCTTTTTCGTTCCGAGGACGCGCTATTAACAAGGTTGGTGTGATTGGGTCTGGTCAGATCGGTCCTGATATAGCCCTGCATTTTGTAAAGGTTTTGCATAATTACGGGGCACAGGTAGTGGTGGTCGACATATCTAAAGACGCCCTTGAAAAAGGCAAATCCAAACTGTTCAAGAAGGTCGACAAGGGTGGACAAACTGGGGCTTTCAAACCTGCCGAAGTTGAGGGAATGAAAAGCCACGTGGTGTTCACAGACGATTATAGTCAGCTAAAAGGAGCTGATGTAATAGTCGAAGCAGCCACGGAGGATTTGCCTCTCAAGAGGAGAATCTTCAGACAGATAGAAGAACTTGTGGCCTCAGACGCCATCTTGACAAGCAACTCCTCTCATATAGAGCCTGAAAGGATATTCGCTGAACTGCAACATAAGAGCCGGTCTTTATGCACTCATTACTTTTTCCCCGCTGAACGCAACCCGGCTATAGAAATTATACCTGGCAAAGATACGGATCCTGACATTCATGAATTTATGATGAGGTTTTACGAAACAATTGGCAAAATCCCTATCAAGGTCGGATCCCGTTACGGTTATGCGGTAGATCCAGTTTTTGAGGGGTTGCTACTGGCCTGCATTCAATGTGTTGACGGTGGCCTGGGCGACACAAAACAGGTTGATCAGGTTGCTTCCAAATGCCTCGGACTCACTGTCGGCCCGTTTACAGCTCACAACCTCACAGGTGGAAACCCGATAAGCGCCCACGGACTATCTGAAATGAATGAAATCCTGAACAAATGGTTCAGGGTTCCTGAACGGCTCAAAAAGATGGTGGAAACTGGTGGGAATTGGGAAGTTCCTTCACGCGGAGAGAAAATAGAAACCGATCCTGAGAAGGAAAAAACCATTACCGAAGAATTACTGGGCGCCTACTTCGCCATGGTGTGCGACATGCTGGATTCAGAAATCATCACAACGAGTGATTTCGATCTTCTGATAAGTGTTGCTCTCGACATGAAGCCACCTTTCAGCTTCATGAATTCCATGGGTGTGGACAAGGCTCTGGCTCTTGTTGAATCGTTCAACAAGAAATACCCTGATATGCCTGTTTCGAGAACACTGAAGAATCAGGCTGCGTCCGGCAAGCCGTGGGAACTCCTGGATGTGCTGTTCAGAAAACAGGGAGATGTAGGAATTATAACCATCAGAAGACCTAAGGCGCTCAATGCCCTTAATTCTAAGGTCTTTCATGAGATCAAAGGTTACTGTGACATAATCAAAAATGATCCTGGCATTAAGGCCGCAGTAATAACCGGTTTCGGAAACAAGGCTTTTGTGGCTGGCGCAGATATAAAGGAGATGGCAGGGCTCAGCGAACCTTCCCAGGCTGAGACTTTTGCGCGTAAGGGCCAGATAGCCACATCAGAATTTGAAGAACTTGGCAAACCCATAGTCGCGGCCGTTAATGGTTTCATGCTCGGCGGTGGATGTGAGTTGGCAATGTGCTGCACTGCAAGGGTTTCACTGAATGGATTGAAATTCTTTGCTGGTCAGCCGGAGGTCAATCTCGGACTAATCCCCGGAATGGGAGGAACTCAGAGACTTCCACGCTTGATCGGTTTTGAAAAATCTTCAGAGATGATCAGGACGGCTAATCCTATATCGAGCGCTCAAGCTTTGGAATATGGGCTGGTGAATGAACTAGTTGATGGGGACGTATTGCCACGCTCCATCGAGCTGGCACGTGAACTGGCAGAAGGAAAAACAAAGGTAAAGTCGATTGAAAAAGGACCGGTTGCCGGTGCGCCTGATTCCCTTCCTGATGTCAACATTGGTCATCTCTCCAGAGCGCTGGACAAACTGGTCGTTGACGCCATTGTCCAAGGGGCCAAAATGACGCTGGAGGATGGCCTAAAACATGAAGCCTATCTTTTTGGCCAGTGCTGGACCAAGAAAGACAACAGAATCGGACTTCAGAACTTTATTGAGAAAGGCGCAAAATCAAAAGCGGAATTCATTCATGAATAGTTAACGCGGGTTTGTGCGCGTTAAATTTGGATCCAAATGGGAGCACGGTTTTTCCGGGGCTCCCATTTTAACTTTCCCACTCATAAGTTGTTTAACTTTTCCCCGTTTCGTCTTATCCTACCGTCATGTCTGCCTCCAATTCACAGGATTCTTTTCAGGGAGCGGTTAAAGACGTCTTATCGGAATTAAGAATGGTTGAGCGGGGCGATCGAATTCTGGTAGGCGTTTCTGGAGGCCCGGATTCAGTAGCCCTCATCCATGTCCTTGTTTCCCTGGCTAAAAGTATGAACTTGACCCTCATTGTGGCTCATGTGAACCACAATCTGCGTCCTACCTCTGAAGAGGAGAGAGATTTTGTTTCATCAATGGCCTCGCGACTCGGTCTGGATTTTTTTCATCTGGACGCCGACGTCAAAGGCTTTGCTAGAGAAAAACATCTTGGTCTGGAAGAGGCTGGCAGAAGGATCAGGTATTCATACTTTCAAGGATTGAAGCGGGAACTTGAAGCGCACAAGATTGCTACAGCCCACCATGTGGATGATCAGATAGAAACTTTTTTCCTCAGACTTTTGCGTGGGACGACATCAACCGGACTCAGAGGAATTCCTGCAGTCATAGGTAATATAATCAGACCGCTAATAAAAATGGAAAGGTCACGTATACTCGATTACCTGCACTCTAATTCCATAACCTACATTATAGATGAAACGAATCTTCAATCCTCGACGGACAGGAATTTCATGAGGAATGACATCCTCAAAACGCTTGAACGACGATTCCCCGGATACCGGCGGACGATTCTTCGAACCATAGCGCTTCTAACACGGGATGATGATTTTATCGAACAACAGGCTCATAGTATTTATAGCGATTCCATCCACCTGGCAGATTCAACAATGAGCATTGACATCGGGAAGTTGAAACACTGTCATGACTCGGTGACCAGCAGGGTAATCAGAAAAGCGCTCTACGAAGTTGGTGGCGCTTCCTTGCGACTCGGGGAAATAAATATATTGCAGGCAATTTCCCTTATGAATAGCCAAGATCCGTCTTCGGGTCTGGACCTGCCTAACGGGCTAAAAATGAAACGGGACTATGACAGACTCGTCATAAGCAAGGGAGAGGAAGACCGTTTCGAGGGGTTTTCTTACCTTGTCGATGGCCCTGGAATCGTACACATAGCCGGAACGGGCTATTCGCTGAATTTTAGCGTCAGGACCAGGTCTGAAATTCCCGAGGATTTTGGAAACGATCCCAATGTCGTATACTTCGACATCACTTCATTGTCTTTTCCACTTCTGGCGCGCTCAGTGCTTCCGGGAGATAGAATAGAATTATGGGGCAGTACGGGTTCCTCAAAAGTGAAAAAAGTTTTTATAGACAATAAGATATCACTCGTAGATCGTAGAAAAATACCCCTTGTTGTCAAGGACGACAGCGTATTGTTAATTGCCGGTATAAGGAGAAGCCGCCTCCATGAAATCAGAAAAGATAGCTCTGAAATTTTGGAAATAAAATTGATACCCCGATTTGTCAGGGAATAGGCATAATGAATTCTTATGAGCACCGCAAAGGCTTGATAGGTTATGAAGAGGCGCTTCAGTTAACCCTCACAAGTGTCGGGAGGATGCCTGAGGAACTATGTTCGCCTACTCAGGCGCTCGGCAGGGTAGCAGCCTCTGATGTTTTGGCAACAATCAATTTGCCTTCTGTAGATTCTTCCATGAAGGACGGTTACGCAGTTAAATCGTCTGATCTGGAAGAAGCCACAACCTCCAGAGCCGTTTATCTTGAACTCATCGGTTCATCTGTGGCTGGCCGGGAATCTGATTTAGAAGTCTCTACGGGAACCGCTGTTCGCATTTTGTGTGGGGCTCCAACCCCCAAAGGGGCAGACGCCATACTGGCCGAGGAATTTGCAGAGTTGCAATCCGGCATGATCAGGGTAATAGCTGACGCTCACGTCGGACGAAACATCCTGAAGGCCGGCGCTGACATCATGACGGGACAGGCGCTTGTCTGCGAAGGGGAATTAATCACCCCCGCTAAGGTAGGTCTGCTTGTAGCGGGCGGGGTTTCCAGGTTAAGCGTTGCCCGAAAGCCATCCATAGGCCTGTTGGCGACAGGAGACGAGGTGATATTGCCTGGCCAACCTTTGACTGAAGGAAAACTCTACGCAAGTAACATTGCCTTACAGGATGCCTGGCTAAGATCTCTAGGCCTCAAATGCTCAAGTGGAATTTGTGGCGATTCGTTGGACCAGTTGATACAGGCTATAGACAGAATGTCTATAGAGCATGACATATTGATGACCTCAGGGGGTGTATGGACTGGAGAACGTGACCTGGTAATCAGGGCTTTGGAATCGCTTGACTGGCGTCCAGTTTTTCATCGTTGCCGGATGGGGCCTGGAAAGGCAGTCGGAATGGGAATGCTTAGAGGAAAACCTGTTTTTTGTCTGCCAGGTGGACCGCCTTCAAATGAAATGGCCTTCCTCATGATTGCCCTGCCAGCCATTGCTCGCATGCTGGGACGAAAAAATGGACTAATACCCCAATTCTTTGGTTCTGTGACTCAGGACATTCATGGCCAGAAAGAATGGACCCAGTTCGTTCATTGCGATCTGAAACATGCAAATCAACAGTTTCAGCTCACTCCGCGTGATTTTTCCAGGCGTCTGAGCGCAATGAGTTTTGCTAAAGCCATTGTAAAAATACCTGAAGGTGTCACCAGAATTGTCAAAGGAACCACTGTACCCTTTTATTCAATAGACATGGTTTCAGAGTAGGCTATCAAAAACCCGGAACATGCAGGTTTCAGGATCAACCGTCTTAAGGCTGCGGGAGGTTAGCTCTCAGTGATAACAAAACTTGAAATCACCATACTGGTCAACAACTTCGTCTCCAAGTCCGGATTCAGGGGGGAGCATGGCTTGAGCCTGTTGCTGGACGTTGGGGAAGAGGGCTTGAATAGCCGAATCCTTTGGGATACCGGCCAAACGGCTGAAACACTCCTATTCAATTTAGGTCTTTTAAATAATGCTCTTGAGGGCTTGAACACAGTAGTTATAAGTCACGGACATTATGATCACACTGGAGGTTTGTTGGGACTACTGGAGTGTTGCTCCAATCCCTTGAAAATAATGGCTTCCTCTTATGCTTGGGGTCATCGTTTCAACAATCGCACTGAATTGAAAAACATCGGATCAGACCTAACACCTGAACTGATCAAGAATAAAGGCGGCGATCTAATAGAAGTTTCAGAACCTGTCGATATCATGGATAATGTTATTGTTAGCGGTCCTATAGAAAAAAAAGAGGTGTGTGAGACAAATACATCCTTTCTGAGAATATATGACAAGGATATGGAAGTTGACCGTTTTGAGGATGACATGTCTTTGGTAGTCAACCTGGGGCCGGAAGGCCTTTTCATAATCACCGGGTGTTGTCATTCCGGGATTATCAATACTGTCAATCACTGTCGAAAGTTCACCGGGGTGCGGAAGGTTAAAGGTATAGTTGGTGGTTTGCACCTCCTGAACGCAGCTCCTGAGAAAATGATTGCCACGAGGGATTTTCTGAAGGACCTTGAGTGCGACCTAATTGCTCCGATTCATTGCTCGGGGTTACCTGAAACGTGCTATCTGAGAAATGAGCTGGGGGATTCTGTAAAATTTTTGGGCTCTGGTGAAACCATCAAGGTTGTATAGCCTTCTGCAACATCAGAACATTTCACATTTTGAATTTGGTTACGGCGCCTTTTTGATCTGATGTTGCGCCATATCCCTAAAAAAAGTTCGGAGTGTCATTTGAACCTTCGCTGTTCCAACCGGGTCCTTTTTAAAATTTCCTGTTTGATGACCGGATTCTCTCTCTTCTTTCTAATCACTACCGGAGCGGCCTCGGATACCAGCGACATGATGAGACAAAATCCTCTCGACAACCTTTGGTCGGTCAATGATCGATCAGGTCAAGTTAATGAAATCAGCCACAAAACAAACGATGACATTGGGCCAGTAGGAATAAAACTGTTTGACGAAGTAATGCGCTTGATCCAGAACCATTATGTTTCGGATTTTCCAAAAAAACACATCCTGAAAGATACTCTTGAAAAACTTGTTTTCAGTCTCGACCCTATTTGTGGTGAAAAGGTCTCTGTTTTCGATGAATGCGCGGGAAAACCCGAAACTTGTTTTTCAGAAACAATTTCCCGGATTGCCAAGCGTTGCAGGCTCAAGGAAAATCAGGTCACATCGATGGCACTGGAGATCATTCTGAGGACTCTTGATCAATACTCCTCAATTCTCGATCAAAAAATGATCAATGAACTCAAGATAAGCGCGGAAGGCAGGTTTGGGGGGATTGGGATGGTAGTGACATCAAAAAACGGGACTTACGTGGTGGTGTCATCAATCCAGGGTTCCCCAGCGCACTCCGCTTCCATCAGTTCCGGCGACACTATTGTGTCAATCGACGGTAAACCTTTACAGGGTTTACCTCTGAATGAGGCATTGGGACTCGTGCGCGGGCCATCCGATTCCATCATCAGGCTGAAGGTGCTCAAACATGGAACCGAAGAAATCAGGAGTCTTGAATTACGGAGAAAAATAATCCAGGCCCCTCCAGTGAAATTTACCATCTTGAATCATGGAGTCGGCTACATAAGGATTGTGAATTTTCAGAACACAACCAGGCTTGAAGTAGAAAAGGCTTTGAAATCATTAACGCAAAGCTCTGAAGGGGAATTGTCCGGTCTAATTCTGGACCTGAGGGACAACCCCGGTGGTCTGTTTGCAGAAGCCATTCGTGTGGCAGAGTTGTTTGCAAAAGCCGGTGTAATTACCTCTCTGCAGGGAAAAGACAAAAGCTTCAGCAAAGTGATCAGAGTGAATCGTGACGGGACATACTCTAACCTGCGTATGGTGATACTCATAAACAAGGGTTCTGCCAGCGCCTCGGAAGTGCTCACAGGGGCTTTGCTTTCCAACCCAAATGTACTGGTCATGGGAGAACGCAGTTTTGGAAAAGCATCGGTGCAGAATGTGTTCCCACTAACTGGAAACATGGCGTTGAGACTTACAACAGCACATTATTTCACCTCAGACGGTCGCGACATCGAGGGCAAGGGTCTGGAACCCGACATCCCTCTGGCTTACCATCAGGCGCTAGACCAGGATAAAACAAAAACAGTCGATATTAGTGAAATTTTAAAGGACCCTGAGGTTAATGCGGCCATGGACAGGCTCTTATCCAATAATT
>CALDNG010000246.1 GCA_937915285.1 uncultured Desulfomonile sp.
CAAATATTCCAGCATCTTAAAAGGGAGAACATGAAAAAAGTGTCAAAGTCAGGAATTCTGCAAAGGAGGGGGAATCGAGACCCTAAAGCGCGCATTAAGGGTCTCTGAGGAGGGTTAGGATGGGTTTAATAATACTGACACAACGTGCCACTATAAGTTCCCGATCAAATCATTTACACACTTAATTTTTTAGTTTATTAAATCTTGCCTGTTACCTGTAATAATATGACTTATCATTATTTCTTGATTTTTTGGGATTAGGGTTTCGGCCCATTTTTCCATGATTCGTGGAGGATTTACAGAGGATGCACAGATTGCTGTGAATTTTCGGATGTTTTAGTAAAATGCTATCCTATGAGTTCTAACTACCGGATGGGAATATGTGGACAGTAAAGCGCGTTCTTGAATGGACAACCGAATACCTGGGTTCAAAAGGCTGTGATACGCCAAGACTGGACGCGGAGGTTCTTCTTGGGCACTGTCTTGATTTGTCTCGGGTTGGGCTGTATCTCAACTATGAGAGACCATTGTCCAATACTGAACGCGATTCATACAGGAAACTGGTGGTGAGAAGGGCTTGTCGAGAGCCGGTTTCACTGATAATCGGGAGGAAGGAATTCTGGTCACTACCGTTTAAGGTGATGCAGGGGGTGCTCATTCCCAGGCCGGACACAGAAACGCTGGTCGAAGTCACACTCCATGAGATGGAGAGATTCCCTGAGCCGAATATTTTGGAGATTGGAGTAGGAACCGGAGCAGTATCTATTTGCCTGCTACACGAGAATCCAAGCGCGACTGTTTTTGGTGTCGACATCAATCCCCTGGCGATTGAGCTATCAGTCCTTAATGCTGGCAACCTGGGTTTGAAGGACAGGTTCCTAGGCCTCCAAACCGACATGACAGCGGCTTTTAGGAATGGCCCGTTGTTCGACATCATCATCTCAAACCCGCCTTACATTCCTTCATGTGATATTGAGAGACTTGCTCCGGAAATAGTTTGTTTTGAACCTGTTTCAGCATTAAACGGCGGACCGGAAGGCCTCGACATCATTCATGACATAATCGCCAATGCCCCAGACTTCCTATCGCAATCGGGGTGTGTGATTCTGGAAATCGGGGATGACCAATCAAAGCCTGTGGAATCCATGTTTGAAGCTAACGGGCGTTACACCGAAACAGATTTCTTCAGGGACCTCTCAGGTAAAATTAGGGTGGTCAGGGCACAAATAAAATGAAGATAGTTGTGGCGGGATATGGAAAATTCGGGCGCCTTGCAGTCTCGCGATTTCTTGAAGTCCCTGATATAGAACTGGTCACCATAGTCGACCCTGTTATCGTAAACCCCATGCATTCGAAGTCGAGACGTATTGTTTTCGTTGAGGCTGATATAGTTGATTTTCTAACCAGGAATGCAATCGAACCAGAGTCTCTAATCATACCAACGGCGCCTTTTCATGTGGCCGCATCATATTTCACGAGAATGTATTCTAGCTTCCAGTTAGCTAAGATCGACCCAAACCTCATCAGAACACTACCTAACGTCTACGTGCTGGATGAATCCAATGTATGTTGCAGTTATGCCGATTTCTTGTGTCCCGACGACTGCAATGAATCCGAGTCTTGCACAGTTACACATGAGATTCGTGAACCCATGTATAAGAAATTATCGCGGTTTAATGGCGGTGAAGCTCATGTGCAAGTTTTAAGAAGCGAACAGGCGCTGGCCGGTGTCGGCGGATATTCGATGAGAGCATTGGAGGATTCTGTGAGAAAGGCATCCTCCAAGGATTCTCTGGCATTTGTAACAGCATGCCGTTGCCACGCCTTTATTACCGGAATAGAAAGTATTAGATCCTGTGAAACGCAATCAAATACTGCTTTGACCTGATGAGTTACTGGACATCCTTGCCGAACTCATTACCTTTAAAAAAAGATGATTCATTTTTTGATCACCATAATATTCTTGGAGGCGAAATGACAAAACCTGTAGATGAACTTAGATCGGAGCGCCAGGATGATTCGATCGAAAGTCTAATGAAAACTGTTGAAGAAATGCCTGATTCTGCTAGCGCCCATTACAACCTTGGACTAGGGCTCTCGAAAAAGGGAGATCTGGACGAGAGTGTCGCAGAATTCAGGAAGGCCCTGAAGCTTAGACCCGGAATGCTCGAGGCCAGAATCAACATTGCGGCCGTCCTGCTACAAAAGGGCGATTATGACGGATGCATCCAGGAAAGCCTTAAGGCATTGGAGTTTAGGCCCGATCTGGTCGAGGGATGTGTGAACATCGGGATAGCATTCATGGCAAAAGGGAATTTCGAACAGGCGATTCATAGCTTTCAGAAGGCCCTGGCGCTTGATCCCCACAACCTGGTAGCTCATATCAATTTGGGAAACGCATATTTAAGCCTTGGGGACATTGACAAAAGCATTGAACACAATTTAAAGACCGTTTCTCTGAAGCCGGGTTTTGGAATGGGACACAACAACCTCGCAGTGTCTTTCTATCACAAGGGTGACCTCGATAAGGCCAGGTTCCACGCCGACGAGGCTCTTAAACTTGGTTACGATGTACATCGTGATTTCCTTAAGCAGATCAAGCACAGGGGACGCGACTGACCCACGAGCTAACTTCCGGCCTAGGTTCAATATCGTATCTGACGCGACAATCTTATGTTGTTGCGTCCGGGGTCAGGTTAAAAAACCCGGACACTTCATTTCGGGACTGACAGTGCAAAAAAACCACCACATTCAAAAAGATGGGTG
>CALDNG010000247.1 GCA_937915285.1 uncultured Desulfomonile sp.
CCAACGAGCATTAATGGCGCCACCTCCTCAGCTCCGCGAGCCATCGCAAGTATAAGTCCCGTCATGATCCCCGGCATCGCCCGAGGTAAAACTATCCACTTTATCGTTTGCCATTTGGATGCCCCGCACGCCAGCGATCCCTCCCTCATCGACTGCGGAACCGCAGCAAGGGCTTCCTCGGTTGCTACAATCACCACTGGAACAGTCAGCAAAGCAAGAGTCAACGACGCCCACAGAAGCCCACCTGAACCAAAAGTGGGATTAGGGAGCCGCTCAGGAAAAAATAGCTGATCACTACTCCCACCCAAAACGTATGCAAAAAAGCCGAGCCCAAAAACTCCGTAAACTATGGAAGGGACTCCAGCAAGATTGTTGACGCATATTCGGATGAGGGACACCAGCTTACCTTGTTTCGCGTATTCCCTGAGATACAGGGCTGCTACCACCCCAAAAGGCGCCACTGCCAAAGCCATGAGAACAGTCATGCAAAAGGTACCGAAAATGGCCGGCATTACACCACCTTCGGTGTTAGCCTCACGAGGCTCTTGTGTCAGGAACTCGTACCACCTGGAAAGATAAATCCAGACCTTGTCTTCGACCCTGAGTTCATTTGGAGGGTAAAGCCGGGTGATCTGGGAAACTGGAAGCTTCCTGGTCTTCCCGTTGACCTCTTCCAGAAGGATGCTGAAATTGGAATCCATCTGCTTGACTGCAGCGGCTTCACTAGCCAACTCCTGATACTGCAGATTCAGTTTTTCGGTTTCCGATTTGTAGTTTTTTAGTTCCTGCGCGTATTCCGGGCTTTCCAGCCCGTGTCGCAGTTCAACCTTTCTAAGGGCTAGCCGCGCCCTTTCAAGGAAATGGTTGATTGCCCCAATATCGGTTCTCTCGATTTCATGGATTCTCTGTCTTCTCAATGCCGCATCGTCAACAGCCTGTTCCAGAATGTCCCAGGTAAGGTCGTTTTGCCCTATGACCCTGCCATTGAGGTCTAGCGATTTGGCAAATCCAATAAATGGCCCCCACTCAAGTCGCTCAACGAAGAGTATGTTTCCAGGATGTGATTTTTTAACAATATTGTATTCCGGAACCCACTTGAAATCTTCGTTATAGAAGTCAAAATTACCGGTTCTAAGTAAAAGTCTCTGAGACCTTCCCCCGTTCTTTTCAATGGTTGCTTTTTCTTCTGCTCCGAGGTGGGCGATATCTTCGGCTACCGGCACAAAAATTTCAGACCTCATAAGGTCTCCAGCCACCCTCGAACCGTCTTTCAATTCAACAACCGCTATTGGTCTTGGATAAAAAGTGAGAGCGCCGTTGTATAGTATAAGGGCTACAAAACCAACTATCATCAGAACACCGATTGCCAGCGCTCCCCCAAGACTCCACACAAAAGGCTCACCCCGAGCCTTGAAATCCCAGATAGTGGCTCTTTGCCTGCTAGTTGAAGAAGGATTCAGATCCGGTGAATCATCCTGAATTGAAACCTTATCAACTGATTTGTTATCTTTTTGTTCCATTTTCAACACTGTCCAGTCAGTCCTTCATTCCATTATTTCAAAATCTTGCGGCGCACTGCAGTCCTTGAGTTTCGAGGTTCAGAAATATTAGAGCTGCATGGATTTCTTTCGAAAATACTGTCGAACCAACTCTGCTGCCGTATTGATGACAAAGGTCATGGAAAAAAGGACCAGCCCTGTCAGAAAAAGCACCCGGTACAATGAACCGTCTTTCGGGGCTTCCGGTAATTCCACCGCTATGTTTGCCGACAAGGCCCTCAGCCCGTTGAAGATGTTCAGATCCATTATCGGGGTGTTACCTGTGGCCATTACAACGATCATGGTCTCTCCGACTGCCCTTCCCATGCCGATCATGACAGCGGAAAAAACACCGGAAACAGCCGTCGGAAGGATAATCCATATTGCGGTCTGCCAGGGAGTAGCCCCACATCCGAGACTGGCCGACCTGAGTTGGTCTGGAACTGAATTGAGAGCGTCCTCAGCCAGAGTGTATATGATAGGAATGACGGCAAACCCCATTGCAAAAGCTATGATTAAAGTGTTTCGCTGGACATAGGAGCCGACAAATGAGCCCCTGGGGTCAACTCCCATCAAGTTTAGCGCACAAGCCAGACCATAAGAAAATCCTGCAATAAGAAAAACCATGATGAGCCATCTGGCAAAGTCCAGAATAGCCGAGTAAGGCATGGGTACGTTTTTGATGTAAACCCTTGTTCTGTGCCCAAGAAATCGTGAGTTCAGGTAGCTCGCCAATGTTGCAATGAAAGGCAGCAGCACCAGGAAAAGAAAAGGAGTGGCGGACCCTGTGTCTTTGTTGAGCCATGCTTTCAGGTTTCCGCCAAAAAACAGTTTCTCGAACCAGGGTCCCATGGCGTATGCGCTATAAATGCCAATAATAACGCCGCAGAAGATCAGAAGTAGTTTGGGTTTGCCCTCCATCCTCAAGGCTATTCGGGAAGGAACGAGTTGCCAGGTGTACGCCATGATTATAAGACTCAGCGGACACACCACGAAGGCCAAAATTACCGCTGCCAGCCAGCTTTCAACGACCGGCGCCAAAACCAGAGCGGCCACGAAACCAAGAACAACAGAAGGTAAAGAAGCCATCACCTCCATTACCGGCTTGATCTTTCCCCTCAAGCCGGGGGAAAGAAATTCGGAAGTGTAAACAGCGGCCAGTAAAGCGAGAGGAACGGCAAAAAGCAAAGAGTATATGGTTCCCTTGAGAGTTCCAAAAATTAGAGGTACTAGAGACAGTTTAGGCTCGAACGCGTCTGTAGCGCCGGTGGACTGCCATGTGTAGGTAGGTTCGGGATAGCCTTCATACCAGACCTTGCCGAAAAGCGTGTGAAGTGAAGTTTCAGGGTGCGGAGCGCTGAATTGCCAATAACCGATTCTGTTGTCTGCCCCCAGGGCGATAAGACCGTCCATTCGGGGGGCAATGGCTATAGCCCTTAATTCGGTTTTGCTCTGCGGAGCCTTTAATTGAAGCACCGTCTTTTCACTGATGGCATGTCTTATCCATATTTCGCCAGATAAATCACCTGTTGCAAACGTCTTTCCGTTCTGGCTAGGGCTAAATCTACTTACTCCTGCCCCCTGAGCCGGCAGGTTCCTGGCTTCTACCAATTCCATGCCGTCTTTTGATTTGGAATCATTGCGATTTAGAAGGAAAAATATTTTGACCGAGCCGTCGGAGCCGCCTGCCACAAAGGAACGATCTCCGTAAAGAGCGCCAAATGCGTCAAGAGTCACTCCATCATGAGTGATTCTGGTTGTCTCAGAAAGCTCCGGCCCAGATGACCCTTCTGTGGACACACGATATATCTTTCCGGACTTTTCGCCGAATAGAATGCTCGAACCAGTATCATTGACCAGGATGTAATCAATCGACGCTTCTGCCGAAAGTCGAGGTAACTCTTTTTTGGTAACTTTTGTAGTGAGTTTCCTCGTGAACAAATTTAGCCTTGACTCTGATGCTATGCTATAAGGCTTGCCTGAAGAGTCCATGGCCACAACTGAACTTGAAGGCCTTTCGCCAAAATCGGTCACCCGATAATTGATCGCCGTGATCGGGAGTGATTCGGCTGAGATCCTGGTTTCATCATCGAGGGAGAGTTCAACGTGGATTTTTCTGAACTGTTTTCCCGGGACAGCCGAATAAACATGGCGACCGTCAGAGCTATCTGAAGCGTCCAGCTTTGTTAGACCCGCCGGAACATCGTCTGGCTTGAGTATTTCAACCTTGTATTTTATATGCCCGAGTCTGATTGTTCCGTCAGAGAACCCGAAAGCATAATTCAAATTATCGATCGTCCAGGCAAAAGCTGTAACTTTCTTATCACCCAAATTGAAGGCATCAGAATCAAGCAAATGGCCTGATTTGGCATGCCATAACGCCACCTTACCATTCTGGCTGACCGCTGCAGCAATCGTTTTGTAATCATCAAGGCTTATGGCTACAGAACCTTCGCCGGGCTGAGCTGAAAAGTATTCATGTCTGGAGTTTAAAACCCCTCCCTTGAAAAGAGGAATCACCTCCAAGACAAGAAACACCATCATGCCCAGAACAGCCCCAATGACCAGAACTCCTCCTATGGTTATGGACTTGTTAGCTAACTTGTCGGCTACAAGGACCCATCGCCTTGTTTTCTTCGCTTTCTTCTGAGGATAGTCTGTTTGCATATATTTAATTTTGGCCGTCAACAATAACTGTAAGGATTTTGAACCAAAACAGTGGTTAATGATGTCTTGTGATGAAATTGTTTTTTGACTTGCCCCTTAAAAACAACAATGCGTATGCCAGGATTTTCCGGGGCGGCATGCCTGATTGCCACCCCTGCAAACCGGTTGTGTAACAGTTCAAAGACCCGAAACACTATTTTATACCAGCAGCCTTTAGGTCCTCATCGGCCAATGCCTTGGACACAGGATAATAGCCATCCTTGATGACAACTGTCTGACCTTCTTTGGAGAATACATATTTAATAAACTGGGCCATCAGGGGATCAAGATCCTGATTTGGTTTTTTGTTGAAGTAGACGTAGAGGAACCTGGCAAGCGGATAATCCCCGGAATAGGCGTTTTCAGCTGAAGCTTCGAAACTTTTGTTGTCTTTTTCAGACAGCGGAACCATTTTTACATCGGCTGTTTTGTATCCTACGCCGGAATACCCTATTGAGTATTTGTCATTTGCCACACCCTGAACAACCGCTGAAGATCCTGGCTGCTCCTTGACAGTGTCCTTGTAGTCACCGCCCTTCAGAGCGACTTCCTTGAAATAACCATAGGTGCCACTTGCCGAGTTACGCCCATACAATGATATGGGTTTATTCGACCATTCACCGGTCAGTCCAAGGTCTCCCCAGGTCTTGATTTCTTTCGACCCAGATTTTAAAGTCTTGGAAAAAATTCCGTCTAGTTGCTTCATTGACAGCGCTTTTATCGGATTGTCCTTGTTAACAAAAATTGCCAGTGAGTCCACAGCCACTCTGGATACCGAGGGCTTGTAACCAAATTTTTTCTCGAATTCCTCGATTTCCTTCTGCTTCATCTCGCGTGACATTGGTCCAAATTGAGCTGTCCCTTCAATCAACGCTGGAGGCGCAGTTGAAGACCCTTTTCCCTCTATCGCAATCTTCACTCCAGGATACTGAGCCCTGAAACCCTCTGTCCACAGGGTCATCAGATTATTCAACGTATCCGACCCAACAGACTTCAGACTGCCTGAGACTCCACTAACCTGTTGATAGGCCGGGAGTTGAGGATCCAGTTCAACTGCCCAGCAGACGCTGAAGCCCAGACATAGCCACGCGGCAAACAAGGCCGTTAATTTTTTTATCACTATTAACCTCCAATGTTCCAAATTATTGAACTCTCATGACTGAGAACTCAATAGTAAAGTCGACTTGGAATGTTAGGATTTTGTTAGCCCGAAAATAGAATTTAATGAAATGACCAATACTTGTGGATTTGATTGGTCAAGCTTCCACGGTGGTTGATTCCTCCAAGTCTTCTTTGATTGAAGATTAGAGTCAGAAAAGCAGTTTTAGCTCAAAAAGTTTTTTGGTGATTTCGGTTCCGGCCAAACTGTAAAGAATCGCAGCAGACACAAGGTATGGACCAAAAGGAATTGGATCTGAATCCTTTAACCTTCTCAGAAAGATTAGTGCCCCAGCAACCAGATACCCCGTCAGCGCCCCAATGAACAAGGTAAAAATTACTCCTGTCGACGCGGTGAATGCGCCAATCATCCCCAAAAGCTTGACATCCCCACCCCCCAGACCTTGAGTCCTTTTAAGACTCTCGTAAATTTTGGCAGGCACATAAAGAATGACCAGTCCCAACACTATCCCTGCAAGAGAATCCTTCCAACTTACATTGGGCAATAGTCCTATTGAAGAGGCTGCAAACCCTGAAACCATCCATGGTAATGAGACCAGGTCGGGGATGCGCATGGTCGCATGATCAATCCTGAAAATTGCTATCAGTCCCGCGAAAAAGAACAGGTAGGCAAAGAAAGTCAATGATAAGGAAAATTTTACAAAGAGCGCCAGTGTGAGTGAGGCAGTGACAATTTCCGTCAGCATATCCGTGCTAAATATACTCCTAGAATTGTCACCCTCATTGGCTGCTTTCCGAAATAGCCGCAGAAATCCGAAATCCTGAAACCGACCCAAATCTTTTAGGCAAAAATTGTGAGCCTGTTTGTCTTCACCTTGATTAAGACCCGAAACCACACCCCAAGTAAATAACGAAATCGCGCGGCCCAGGACTATCCCGAACAATCCAACGCAAATTGTTACTAACAGGTTACTTAGTGTTCTCACAAACTGCCTCGTTCAGGCTTGGTCTGGCCGCGTCATAATCATTAGCTTCTCATGTTTCAGCGAAGTTTCCCCAAAAGACCCCTGACCCAGTTGATTCACAATAACATAATTATTTAATTTTGTTGATATTTGTTAGTGACATTCGCTGTTTTGTTCAAACTGCTTTTCCCATCAATTCAGCGAACCTGACCGCTTCGCTTTCTGAAGGGAAAATAAAGGCCAGTTCCGTAGTTGGAAAATCCGCAAAATAAACATCTCCCAAGATCCGCCACTCTCTCTCAACGCTCCAGTCGTGTTTACCGGCAGCTTCCAGTTGGAAAAGAAATTTTTCTTCATCCACAATCAGAAGATAACTTTCTGGCGGGCCATATCTTACTGGCCGAGCGCCTTTTTGCATGAGTCTTGATTTGCTGATGGCGATTCCATAAGGCTCTACAGACCATCTGTAGAGTCCCGTCCTCCATTTCCTGATTTGCGTGAGTTCATAGGGGGGGATTTCGGTAAATGAAACAACACGATGCATGCCTCTTATGAGTCTGGAACTGGAGCGAATCCTTTTTTCAATTCCTATTCTGGCGATAGTGTCAAATGCTGAGTGCGCCGCCAGTGGCTCGTGCTTTACAAGACTTTTGAGGTAATCGCTTTGAGTCTGACCAGGCCAAGCGCCCAAGGTCCTCCGTGTATAATGGAACAAGGAGCAGTCTGGCTCCTCAAACCTACTTTTAGCGCTTGATGCGCAGACCAGCCAGGATTTAAGGTGTTCACTGAATTCCGGCTTTATTCGCAAGCTGTCAGGGGTTCTGAATTTTGGGGATATTATTTTCGCGCTTGGGCCATCAATCCCGTCAGAATTTCTTTGCAGAGTGTCCTTTTTGATAGGGTCATCTTCCCGACTGCTTTTCGTGAAATAGCACACCTGCGCCCCCTGTTTGGCGGACTCAGACAGAACCCTGCTCATATTGCCCCCATGACGTATGCGGATGGCGTAAATGCTGTCAGACATGGCCGCAATTATTTGATCTCGCAGTATTTGCGCTGAAGGTTTCAGCCCCGGAAGTGTGTTTCCGTGAGCTGATATGAATAGTGTTTTGCTGAAGTTGATGATTCCTGAATATTCCCTGTAAAAATTGTCCAGAGTCTGTGACTGAACCATGAAAGGCATCGGACCTTCACAAACGATAACCAACCCTATGTCCTGGCAGGCTGTTGTAACTACAGAGTACTGGATCTCACCTAGGCCGGATATTATGGTGTACCCTCTGGAAACGGCTTCTTTTGTGGCCAGAAGGGTGGTTTTCAGCCAATCGTCATCAGGACTGACTACCTTGCTCTTACGGGAATTGAGAATCGAGGCGGTAGGCTGCTGCAGAAGATGGGTAGGTCCACGGGCAAAGAGGAACCCGAACTTTTCCAGCTCCGGTCGGTTCAGCTTTTTGAAGTCGGATGATGTTAGGAACTGTATTCCTGATTCTATCCACCTGTCCACTACTGCTGAGGCGTTGGATGCACTGGCGGATTTGCTTATTTTAGCATTTATCTTGTGACCTAATTCTGTACTTGGAATATTGTCAATCAGATTAGGGAGTTGCTGGGCGCCTATGATTGATATCTGGTTTACAAGCCTCAGCAGATCCGGCCTGTTGATCCCCCTAAGACCATCAAGACAATGAAAAGCCATCAAGACTGATTTTAATTTCAGATATTCTATGATTCAGACCAATTCACCACAATTGCGATTACCTCTAAAAGAGAATTCTTCCTTCTTGTTTTCACCAAAAATTTTCACAGATTCAATGCGGTTGTCTGTAACAGATTCATGTAGGAAAACTTCTACCTTACGACGTCTCTTAACAGCAACCAGTCTCTTCCTGAGTTTAAATCGAGGCTTGGTAGGCCACATCAGATTTACTCTCCTGAAAAATGAATTGAGTTTTTCGCTCACACATTACTGGTGATGCCTGTATTGGCATAAGTTTTCAAACCCGGTCCTAGTCAAGCATGTCCTCCAGATCATCCTCGAGGGCATAAACTGAGTCCTTGTCATTATAGAGATTTATCTTTTCGGTTATATTGTATTTTCCGTCATTTAGTACGATTACTCGCCCTTTCGACACTTCCAGGGAGTTGATTTCTTCTTTGGTGGCTTTCCACGGTATTTCATCCTGATCGAGAACAAAATTGCCGTTCCAGTGGAGGTTATAAGAAGTTGCAGTCTTTTTGAATAAATCCTGTATAGTATGCCAACCCTCAGACTCTACAACACTCAAAAGGTCTTCCTGAAAACGTACGGGAATAACAAGTAATAGTTTCCTAAATTTTTCAGACATTTGGACTCCCAGATAAAAATTGCGGACCCAGGTCAGCTAACCGTGGGATCAGCATTAATTGTCGACTGTGACCGATTTGTCAAGGTAGAGTAAGACTCAACGTCTGGTTATTTTTTCCTAACGGTGGCAAGACCCGCCCATCGAATCGGATGCGTATCCCCCCAGCGTTTCCTGTCATCAATCTAAAACCCTTGTTAGCCGAAAATATCTGCACATCTCCCGGAGCCATCATGAATTCCTCAGCAGGGCCACCATCAGGTTCGACCCTCACCCAGGCGTTCCCTGAAGCCTTGATCTCAAGAACCTTCTTTCCACTCCGGGTTTGCTGTGGGTCCGAGGTGGGCGCTTGAGACGAATCCTGTCTAGGAGCCCTTTGGGAGACTGAGACTGACTCCCGCCCCGTGACTGCCTCAGTTGACGTCTTCGTAGACACAAAGAGCCGCGTGACCCCAGTGAGTATTAATATTGCGAGCGATAAAATGCCTAAACCCGTCAGTATTCTAGTGAACCACGGGTTATATATGAACGAGGACTTTGAGGGTTCATTAACAAAGATGGATTTTTCAGCGTCAGAATAGTCCGGCATCTCGCCGTCCCTGATGAATTCATCAAACTTTCCTATTACATTCTCAGGGTCCAGCCCAAGCTCTTTTACATAAGACCTTATGAAGCCTTTTACAAAAACTTTGGGGGGTAGAAGATCGTAGCGATCGTTTTCAAGAAAGTCCAGATTAGTTACTGCGATCTTAGTACTGTGCGAGAGTTGTTCGAGCGATTTGCCGCTTTGCTCTCTCAAACTTCTAAGGTACGCGCCAAACGATTCCATGATCTGTCAGTCAGTCCTGCAAATTATTTTTTCAACTAAATCTCTTTGATGCGCAGCCTATAAGACTTTTCGCGCATTTATGCCATGTAGACACCCAATAAAACCATTTTATCACAATGGAAAAACGATTGGTCCTCATGGTTCCCTTTCGATTATCATTAGCCAGGATTATGATCAAGGTTATAATCGATAGGGAGTGAATACAGAAACCGCCACCTTCGCGCTACCAAATTATTGCTTATCCTGGTTTGTTGCAAGGTAAATTACTTTGGAGGGAGGGAAAGAGAGGTTGAAGGAATGGCGCATCCTCATGGAATGGATCAAACCTCGGCCATGCGTGGAAGCGGCCTTGGCGATGATGATCGGATCCCTGTGCGCCTATTTTTTTTCGAAACCTACCCCCTGGTCAGGGCTATTCGCATTAATAATAGTTCTCATCCTGTCATGCATTGTCTTCATCCGGAATAATCAGAAGAACCTTCGGATCATTGTCTGCATCATCTACCTGCTCTCTGGATTCGGTCTTGCGTCCTCTAGCTTGTGGACTACCGCCTCGTTTGATTCTTCCCATAAGGGTATTGTCCACGCAACTGTGAAACGTCTGTTGAGCAGTGGAGAAAACTTCAGGGTTTTATTGCTTGAAGACGGCGTTTCCTGGCCGAACCTCAGGATTTTGCCGGGCTATGGACGCTTGACGTTGAGGAACAACAACCTCGAGTTGACGGCCGGCGACAGGATTGCCTTTACGTCAACATTACGCCGCCCCTCCAATAGGGGGAACCCTGGAGAGTACAACTGGGAACTGGCTTGCCTGAATGAGGGTATCGTTTGGCTGGCCTCAGCAAGGGATGAAAATTCCGTGGTGGCGCTCTACAGATCAGGACCTTACGACCCGGAGGCTATAATATACAATCTGAGAAAGTCTATGTTGGGTTTTCTGGAGACTTACTCAGGTAAATATTTCAGGTCAGATCAGTCAGACTCGATCCGGGCCATTCTCAAGGGAATCGTGCTCGGGGATCGAGGCGAAATTTCACCGGAAACAAACCGATCCTTCTCTGACAGCGGACTTGTTCACATGTTTTCAGCTTCCGGGGTTCATGTGACAATTGTCGGACTGATGGCTTTTTACATTGTCAAATCGGTTTTTTGGTTCAGACCGGAATGGTTGCTGAGGGTTCCGCTACCAGTTGCAGCCTCTTTGGCAGCCATGCCCACTATTTCAATATATTGCGTGTTGGTTGGGTTCAAACCGCCGTCGATGAGAGCTACGATAATGGGCCTGGTCCTTGCTGTTTCGGTGTTGAGCCAAAAGAGATGGGACTCTCTCAACACTCTAACATTTGCCTCAATTCTCATCATCATGATTTACCCACTTTCCTTCCTCACACCTGGTTTTCAACTCTCCTTCGCAGCGGCATTGGGAATTGTAATGCTCATCGGAAGCGAGGTCTCCGTGTCCGGCAAATCCGTGCATGAGGGAATCTCAACAGATTTACCTTCCGCAGGACTTTACATGAGGGGGCTGACTGGAATTGTGGATTTTCTGAGGAGGCCTTTGCTCTCCATAATGATTGTTACCGTAGGGGCGACCATTGCCACGGGACCCATTGTTGCTCAACTGTTTCAGCGAATCCCAATATATGGGGTTTTTGCAAACCTCCTGGCCGAAATTCCATTGTCATTGGCTCTAACGCTGGGGCTGATCGCTACTTTCGTATCGACCTTTTCCGCTGATCTGGGCGCAGTTCTGTTATTCCCTGCTGAGGTCTGCGTCTGGTTTGTACTGATACTGGCCGATTTTTTTTCATCGTTACCTGGCGCTGTTTTAAATGTCCCTGAGGTTGGGATTGCAGGTTTGATTGTCTCAATCGCAGTGGTAATACTTTTTTTTCTTCTGCTCAGAATACCTTCC
>CALDNG010000248.1 GCA_937915285.1 uncultured Desulfomonile sp.
ACTCAAAGGTGAGCCTTTCATAATATCTGTAACACGTGACTTAACGGACCTAATAGAATCGGAACGTGAAAAACGTGAATTGCAGGAACGGTTGTTTCAATCACAGAAAATAGAGTCTCTTGGAACCCTTGTCGGCGGTATTGCCCACGATTTCAACAACATGCTGCAGATTATCATCGGATACGCTGAAATCCTTATGGATGGCGACTCAGTGAAGAGGGACTGTCATGATCAGCTCGGAACAATAATCCGGACATCTCGTGACGGGGCCGACCTGGTGGCTAAACTGCTCGCGTTTGGACAGCAGGCGCGTGGATTCCCAATTCCTATTGACCTCAACAGCGAACTCCAAAGTATGGCTCCGTTTATTGCTCGCACCATGCCAGTTCAGGTCGAGCTTAGCCTGGATTTGATGGAGGCCAGGGCTCTGATAAACGCAGACCGGACTCAGGTAGATCAGGTGATAATGAATTTGGCCATTAATGCCGCGGAGGCAATGCCAAACGGAGGCTTCCTCAAGATAACGACCAGAAAGGGTTATCTCGATGATGAGTATTGCAGGAGTCGACCTGGAACCACCACTGGTGAGCACATACAGTTGAAATTCTCCGACAACGGTTCGGGGATAAACCCCAATGATTTATCCAGGATATTTGACCCGTTCTTTTCTACGAAGCAGAAGGGATCAACCAGGGGAACTGGAATGGGTCTATCGGTGGTGATGGGAATCGTTCAACAGTATGGAGGGCATATAACCTGCGACAGCGAGCAGGGAAAGGGTTCTGAATTCACTATATATTTCCCGGCAATACAAACCGTGGGGCAGGCTGTACCGGTTTCTGACCGGTCACCACGAAGCGGGGAGACTCAAACCATTCTACTGGTTGAAGATGTGCCACTAATCGCTGAAATGGAAAAGTCAGTCCTTGAAACAGAGGGATTTGATGTATTGGTGGCGTCCAACGGTAAGGAAGCCCTGGACATTTACAGAAAACACGGTAAGGATATATCCTTGGTGGCGCTGGACCTCGTAATGCCCGTGATGTCGGGAAAAGAATGCCTGATGAAACTAATGAAAATCGACCCCCTGGTAAAAATCCTTGTAATAAGCGGTCATTCGCCCAATGATGAATTGAGTAGGGAATTGATCCCCCATGTAAAAGGTTTTGTTAGCAAACCCTGTGTAAGAAATGATTTGATACTGGCGATTCGTTCGGCTCTCAGCGATTAATATATCCTGGTTCGTCATCCTTTGAGCCAATTTTGACATATCCAGAGGCCTGCTTTAATATATTTTCAGGCCGTCACTAATGAGGTTCACATGTCGCCAGAATCTCTGGAAACCAGTCAGGTTCATGAATAAGGCCAACAACTGGCACACGATCTCTCTTGGCATTGAACCAGCGAGACTGGCGTTTATTGCTTTCTCATTCGCTGGGCTGTATCTGACTCGCCTGCAAAGTTTTACTCTTTTCCACACCTTGGTCGAGCTATTCAGCATTGTGGTCGCCTGCGGGATGTATTTCATATCGTGGAATGCCCGCGAATTCGTTAAAAACAATTTTCTGCTCTTTCTGGGAATGTCGTATTTGATCGTTGCCGGCTTGGACCTCTTTCACCTGATGGTCTTTGAAGGCATGATGATATTGCCTGAACACGGTTTCAACGCCTCAACCCAGTTATGGATATCAGCAAGATTTCTTGAAAGCGTCTCACTGCTTATCGCGCCTTTTACCATCAACCGAAGAATCAATTACAGAATTGTGTGGATTCTTCTCATCTCCTATTTTGTGTTAACACTGATCTCAGTTTTTCACTTGAAAATATTCCCGGAATGTTTTGTCGAGGGAGTCGGGCTGACAAACTTCAAAATTGTCTCAGAATACGTCATCAGCCTCATTTTGGTTTGCGCCATTGTAGCGCTTTTCAGAAAACGATTTTATTTCAGTCCGGACATTTTGAGACTGCTTTTTCTGTCCATCGGTTTTACGGTTCTGCAAGAGCTGGTTTTGACGGTCTATACGGATGCCAATGATTTTAGCATCTTGCTTGGCCATTACTTCAAGATTCTTTCTTTTTACCTGCTTTATATCGCCATAATAAGAACCAGCCTCCAGAGACCATATCAAACCCTTTTTCAGGATCTGGAACAGGAGAAGCTCGCCCTGCAGGAGGCACGTAATGAACTTCAGTCGGCGCGTGATCAACTGAATCGGCGAGTTTTTGAGCAATCATTGGACCTGGAGCGCAGAAACCGGGAACTGACCGAGGAACGTGAAAAACTGTTACATTTGAGCCACAGAAACAACACGATTCTGGCCTCTGCCTGGGAGGGCATTTTCGGTATAGATCTACAGGGAAACTATACATTCGTGAACCCCGCAGCAGCCATGATGCTTGGTTTAGATATTCCCGGAATCATCGGCGGTCCAGCCGATCTTGGCTTCTGGTCAAGGATCACAGTAGGCGGGACATGGCCTGGATGTGACTCGGCTATGGGTGGCCGTTTCAAAGCCGGAGATCCTATCCACTCCGATGAAGAAATTTTCCGAAGGCGTGATGGAAGCGAGATTCCAGTAGAACTGGCCATGACCCCTGTGTTCGAAAAAGGCGAATTGACCGGGGCCGTTGTAACATTGTGGGACATCACCAGACGTAAACAGTCCGAACAAAAGTTGCTCCAGAGCGAAGCGAATTTAAAGTCTTTTCTGAATGCCATACCTGAATCATCATTCCTGATAAGTCGCGACGGAACCATACTCATCGCCAATGAAGCCTTTGCAAGGCTTAATGGGTTAACAGTTCAGGAAGCAATAGGCAGCAACATTTTTGATGTTTTGCCTTCAGAAGTTGTTCAGACCAGAAGGAAATTTGTCGACGAGGTGATTCGTGAAGGAAAACCTCTCCAGCTAACGGACGTGCGTGAAGGCAAGATCATGAGGACCAACGCATATCCTATTTTTAACAGGGATGGATTTCCGGAACGAATTGCCATCTATGCCGCCGACATCACCGAGGCCAAAAGACTGCAGGAATCTCTTAGGAAAAGCGAGGAGCGTTACAGAACTATAGTCGAACTCTCTCCTACAGGAATTTTTGTGATCGTCAACGGACGTTTCGTATATTCAAATGAGAAATTCCGTAAAATTCTCGGTTTAGACAGTCAGACAGAAATCATTGGCCAGGAGATTCTGGACTTTATCCATCCCGACTGTCACGAAGTTGCGCGTCAGAGGGTATCATACATACTGGAAACAGGTCGTCCTGTCCCAAGGATGGACCAGGTTTACGTCAGACTCGATGGCGCCTCAGTGGATGTGGAAGCTTCTGCCACACTTTTTAATTTGGAAGACCAGCCTGGAATACTGGTGATCATCAACGATGTCAGCGACAGAAAACGGGCCGAGGTAGCCTTGCGGGAGAGCGAGGAACGTTTCAGGCAGGTTGCGGATACTGCAGGTGAATGGATCTGGGAAACAGACTCCGACGGATTGTTTACCTACTGCAGTTCGGCAGTGGAACGTATCCTAGGTTACAAGCCTGATCAACTCGTCGGGCTGAAGCATTTTTCCGACTTCTTTGGTCCTTCTATCAATGAGGCTGTTGCTGAGAGGACGCTTGAAATATTTCGGGCAAAAAAATTATTCCGAAACGTTCGAACCTACTACGTTCGTAAGGATGGTGAAACAGTCATACTTGAAACGAGCGGCGCCCCTGTTCTGGACCTTAACGGTAATGTGGTGGGATACAGGGGCACACATTCCAACATAACACAAAGTGTTCGGGCCGCTGAGTCCAGGGAACTACTGGCTGCTGTGGTTGAACATGCGGCAGAGTCCATCATTATCACGGATTCCTTCGGAATCATCAAATATGTCAACCCGGCATTTGAGAAAACAAGTGGATACTCGAGGGATGAGGTAATAGGGCAAAATCCTCGTCTGCTCAAGAGTGGGAAACAGGATGATTCTTTTTACAGAGATTTATGGCAGACCATCTCTCAGGGTGAGGTCTGGCGTGGCCGGTTTTCAAATCTTAAAAAGGACGGAACAATATTTGAAGAGGAAGCCACCATCTCCCCGATAAAGCGTTCCGACGGCAGAATTAGGAACTATATGGCTATAAAGAGGGATGTAACCAAAGAGGTCGCTCTTCAAGGTCAGTTGTTCCAATCGCAGAAAATGGAGGCCATTGGTACACTTGCTGGTGGAATAGCCCATGATTTCAACAATATTATTTTTGCGATGATCGGCTACACCGAATTGGCTCTGGATGAACAACCCGAGGATTCTGAGAGTCACCATTACCTCGAACAAGTACTGGACGCGGGGATGAGGGCACGAGAAATGGTCAAACAGATACTCACCTTCTCCAGACAGAGCGAGCCTCAGCGAAAACTTCTGGACCTTGCGCCCATCATAAAGGAGGGCCTCAAATTCCTGAGGGCTTCAATTCCTCCCACAATAGAAATCAACACCAAAATAGAAACATCCCATGGGCTGGTAGAAGTCGATCCCACCCAAATTCACCAGGTTTTGATGAATCTATGCACAAACGCTGTTTATGCCATGAAGGATACCAAAGGAGTTTTATCTGTAGAATTGTCATCGGTGGAAATGGGGAAGGAGATTCTTAAAACCAATATGTCCTTGATTCCAGGGAAATACGTTCGCCTGGCTGTCAGTGATACAGGACTTGGAATTGCGCCGGACATCATGGGGCGGATATTTGACCCGTATTTTACCACCAAGAAACTCGGAGAAGGGACCGGTCTGGGATTGTCTGTAATCCATGGAATAGTTACGGCACACGGAGGAACCATTACCGTCAAAAGCCAGCCGGGACTTGGATCTACCTTCGAAATCTTCCTGCCGGTTAGAAAAAGCGAATCTGAGTTCGATGTCCGGCTACCCGACGAGCCCTGCCCCTCCGGCAGCGGATGTGTGCTGTTTGTGGATGACGAACAAACAATAGTTGAGTTGGGGGAAGCTATTCTAGAGAGTCTCGGCTACGCGGTTGTGGCAGTAATGAACCCGATCCAAGCCCTTGAAATTGTTCGCTCCAATCCCAAAAGATTTGATCTTGTCATCACAGACCTGATGATGCCAAAAATGACCGGGTTAGAGTTGGCTCATGAAATCAAGGCCTTGCGTCAGGATATCCCCATCATTGTGTGCACCGGGTATGGCAATGATTTTACCCCCGAGCAGGCTGAGGAATCAGGAATAAAGTCAGTGATACTAAAACCTATTTCCAAGAGAGAACTGGCCCGATCCATCAGGGAAGTGATGCAGAGATAGAAAATAAACATTATAACAACGGCGGTCATATTTTTTTTAGTAGTGTGTTGAGGCGGCAGGTTTTTCAATTTATTTCGGGCTCTGGAATTTGATCAGAATTACTGTCTGACTGGAGTCCTTCAATCATAGGCATTTGAAAGTATCCCATTTTAATCATTCGATTTTTGGAATAGGGGCAAATTCATGAGCGCAGGCCCAAAGACAAAAACATTTTCAACTGAACTTGATCTGGAGACCTACAAAAGTCTTGTGGAACTGGCTCCTTCAATCAGTTATGTCGCCGCCCTGGATGACCACAGCACTACCCTGTATGTCAGCCCCCAAATAGAGACAGTCCTGGGAGTTTCCAGAGAGGATTACGTTGCTGATCCAGAGATTTGGTCCAAGCTGATTCATCCGGAAGACCGACTATCGGTCTTGCAAGAGCTTAAAAAATGCCAGGCTGAGGGTAAGCCGTTTCATTTCGAATACAGAATGGTCGGCCCTGATGGCAGAATTGTATGGTTCCGGGATCAGGCAGTGATAGTCCGGGACTCAAATGGAAAGCCTTTGCGGCTTCAGGGAGCAATGCTGGACATTACCGGCGAAAAAATAGCCCATCAAATGGCATCAAAGTCTGGGGAGCTAAATGAAAAGATATTTAGAGAGGCCCCTATCGGTATATCCATTTACAAGTCTGATGGGCGGACAATTTCCGCAAACACTGCTGTGTCGGCAATTGTTGGGACAAACCTAAATAAAATCCTGAATCAGAACTTTCGGCAACTCGTATCGTGGGAAACTTCCGGACTTTTGGATGCGGCTGAAAACACACTCGAAACAGGCAATGAAAATCGGGTGATAGTGAACCTTGTCACAACCTTCGGGCGGAATGCGTGGCTCGATTGCCGTTTTGCCCGTATCAGATCAGAAGACGAGTATCATCTGCTGCTACTCACCGCTGACATAACCGAGCTAAAAAATGTCGAGCATGAAATCAGGGTACACAGGGACCATCTTGACGACCTAGTAAGAGAACGCACCTCTGAACTGATCTCCCTGAACAGGAAACTGCTTGAAGAAATAGACCGCAGACAGATGGTAGAAGCTGTACAGGTCCGTTTTCAAAACAGCCTCAAAAAAAGCCAAGAGAATCTGCGCGCCCTTCTGGACGCCATAAATGAATCGGCATTCCTCATGGATCTTGACGGAACGGTGCTTTCCATTAATGAAACAGCGGCGTCTCGACTGGGCTACACCGCAAAAGAGATTTCCGGAAAAAATCTCTATGACTTCATTTCTGATGATCTGGGAACCGAACGAAAAAACAGAGTTCTGGAAGTTGTGAAGACTCAAAAAACTATTCGATTTGAGGATGTCCGCGGTGATAAAACAATAGACCAAACTGTCTCACCGGTTTTTGGGCCTGATGGTAAGGTGAGCGGGATAGCAGTATTTGCAATGGACATAACCGATAGGCGCAGGATTGAGAAATCAATTAAGGAAAGTGAGGAGCTATTTCGATTGACCTTCGAACAGGCGGCAGTAGGGATTGTTCATGCCAACATGGAAGGCCGTCTGATAAGATTCAACGAGAGGTTTAGTGAAATTGTCGGTTACCCTCGTGAGACACTTTTGAACTTGACATTTCAGGAAATTACTGATCCCGCCTTTCTTGAGATTGACCTTTCCAACATGTACAAACTACTTGAAGGAGAAATTGAAAATTACATAATCGAAAAACAGTATATTCGACTGGATAACTCCCGTGTTTGGGCACAACTGACGGTTTCGCTGCGCAGACACCCCGACGGAACCCCATATCATTTCATTGGTGTAGTTCAGGACATCACTCAACGCAAGGTTATTGAGCAGGAATTAAGCAGTAGCGAACAGTTCCTCTCGAATGTTTTTTCGAGCATTCAGGACGGCCTGAGTATCCTAGACACGGACCTCAACATTCTGAGAGTGAATCCAGCCATGGAGAGATGGTATGCTCATGCGATGCCTCTTACGGGCAAAAAGTGCTACGAGGCATATTATGGGGCCGATAAGCCCTGCTCTGTTTGCCCGACCTGCGCTGCAATAGCTACCGGGAAACAGGCCTTTGAAGAAGTGCCTCTCACAGGAGACGACGGGGTAGTTAAAGGCTGGGTGGATCTGTTTGCCTTCCCGATGTTTGACCCTAAAGACGGCCGGCTTACAGGTGTCATAGAATTCGTACGTGATATTTCCAACCGGAAATTAGCTGAAAAGGTAGCGTCCGATTACAAGGAACATCTCGAGAGACTTAACCGGGAACTTGAGAAATTTGCCTATGTTGCGTCGCATGACCTCAGGGAGCCCCTCAGAAAAGTAGCCGGTTTTTCCGAGTTACTGGAAAGAAGGTATAAGGGGAAACTCGACGAGAAGGCTGACAAATACCTCTTCTACATACTTGATGGAGTCCAGCGGATGCAGCGTCTTATTGAAGATCTGCTGGCCTATTCTCGGCTTGGCAGAAATTCGGAGAATCAGGAATTCATCAAAACCACTGAACTGGCGCATAGTGTGTTACTTGATCTTTCGGAACTGATTTCAGAAAACCATGCGTCTGTAGAAGTCCATGATCTCCCGGATATAATCGGACATGAAATTCAGATAAGACAGCTTTTCCAGAATTTAATCGCAAACGCCATTAAATTCCGAAGAGATGAAGCGCCGAAGGTTCTGGTTTCATGCAGTATTTCGAACGATGAAGCAGTATTTTCAGTTCAGGACAATGGAATAGGAATAGACCCGGACCAGTTTGAACGGGTGTTTGGAATATTCCAGAGACTCCATTCAAGGGAGCAATATCCAGGCACCGGCATAGGTCTGGCCGTTTGCAAGAAAATAGTTGAATTACACGGTGGCCATATATGGATTGAATCCGAACCAGGAAAAGGCTCAGTGTTCAAATTCAGTTTAAAGCTTGTGGGCAAGGGCTGTTAAACAAATGATCACTTACACTCAGCAATTCAAAAAATGACAATTCAAAACATCGTAAAAATCAGCTCGGCCATTTATGCAGGACTCACCATATTTGTCTGCCTGATTCTTGTGTACCAATTCAGAACAATGCACTCCGAAGTAAGGCGGATGGAACTAAGCTCTGAAATTGCAGCAACCATTTACCAGCTTCAACTATTGATTCACGATCAGCTCGACGAACCGGGATTGGCAAGAGTTGGAGCCCAATGGACACGAATGAATGAAAACCTCAGGTCTCTAATCCTAACAGCTCAGAATGATGAAGAGTTCGATAGACGACAAATCGACAAAATGCTACATGATAAGAGTCTGGCAGATTCTATCTTCCTCAAACTGTATTCCGGATCAAGTGATAAACCCGGCGCCCGCATGATTTTGTTGGCCAGTTCACTCTCAGACAGGCTTGCGCTTATGGAATCCCAAGCTCAGGAATTCAAGCATCTCTATAACTCGCGCTTCGAGACCGCAAAACAGAGGTCCGAATACCTTGTCGGGGGATTAAGTGTTTTCATCATGGCTGTCGTGCTTTTGAACGGCAGATGGGTTAATAGACGCATAATACGTCCGCTAAAAATTGTGACTCGTGACTGCCTAACAGTAGGATCAGGAAACCTGAATCACGAAGTCCACATAGGTTCTGATGATGAACTTGGAATCCTGGCTCGCGAATTTAACAAAATGACCTCCAATTTGAGAAATACCCACTTCAAACTCAGTGATGAAATCGAAAAGGGTAAATTTCTGAAGGCTCAACTGATTGAACACCAGGAAAATTTACAGCAAACAGTCGATGAAAGAACCAAAGAACTCGCTTTGGTAAACGATTCGCTCAGAGTGGAAGTGAAGGAAAGAGAAAAAGCAGAACAAAAACTCAAGGAGCATGCGGAACGGCTCGAACAGATCAACCGAGAACTGGAGCAGTTTTCTCATATCTCTTCCCATCATTTGCAGGAGCCGCTGAGAAAGATAATAAGTTTGGGTGAGCTTCTGGAAAAAACAAATGACCCGAATCTGAACCAAAAAACCAAGCGATATATCGGCCATCTGATAGACAGTTCCAGGAGAATGAAAAACATCATAGAAGATTTGCTTCTATTTATAAGTATTGACCGTTCAACGCCGGAAAAAGTCTGGGTTGACCCAAATGCCATCATGCAAACGGTCCTGTCGGGAATGGAGAGAGATTTGCGTCGAACCGGGGCCCGGATTAATGTGGAATATTTGCCCAAACTGTGGGTGGACTCCAAAGAGCTTACTCTTGTGATGACGCATATTCTTGAAAATTGCCTGAAATTCAGGAAATCGGATCGCCCAGTGATTAGAATATGGGCTGAGGCCAGGGGTGATGAATGGATCATTGCGGTAAGGGACAACGGAATAGGCATCGAACCTGAATATCATGAAAAAGTATTTGAGCTTTTTCAACGACTCCATCCACCCGACAAATATCCTGGAACAGGCATTGGTCTGGCGTTGTGCAAGAAAGTTATTGGCAGGCATGGTGGGAAAATATGGATGGAATCAGTGTTGAATGAAGGATCAACATTCAGGTTTTCAATTCCGCCACCTGTTAATTTAGATTTACAAAGATCTAATTATCAGGCAACTTCATCCCTTTGATTTTTGATGTGTCGATGGATCCACTCGAATCCAGAACCACAGAGCGAGGATTAGTTCCATGAAACCAATTCAAGCCAATGTTTTAAAACCCATTGAAGTACTCTTGGTTGAGGATGATCCCGTAGATGTTGAGTTAATCATGGACGTCTTGGAGGATTCGAAACTTTTTTTATCCATTAAGGTGGTTGAAGATGGGGTCGAGGCCCTAAATTACCTGAAACGAAAAAACGACTACTCTGACGCTTCAAAACCGGACTTGATACTGCTTGACCTCAATTTGCCCAAAAAAGACGGTAAACAGACATTGCAGGAAATAAAACAGGACGATAATCTTAAAAATATTCCCGTGGTAATCCTAACTACATCAACTTCGGATGAGGACATGCTCAGATCACATAATCTTGGCGCCCATGGGTATGCCACAAAACCTGCCAGGATGGATCAATTCATTAAAATGGTGCAAAATATCGACTGCTTCTGGTTTACTATCGCAAAAGTTCCGGTCACCGAGGATGACATAGCATGAACATGACGCCTAAAGACATTAGAATCCTTCTCGTGGAAGACGATTACGGGGACATAGACTACTTTAACGAACTGGTATCGGAACAGAAAGAAATCCTTGTGCAGGTTGAAACCGTCGGTTCTTTGGGCGGCGCCATGAAACGCTTACAGAAGGACGTTTTTGATCTTGTGATCCTTGATCTGGGTCTTCCGGACAGCGTAGGAATAAACACGTTTAGGAAGCTTCATGAGAAATTTCCCGATGTAGCCATACTTGTCCTGACCGGACTGGATGACACTGATATTTCCATGGAAGCCGTATCGGAAGGGGCTCAGGACTACCTCACAAAAGGATCATGGGAACCCAGACTAGTCATCCGAGCAATGAGATATGCCATTGAACGTCAAAAACTTCTTCTCCAACTGAAGATGGCCATGGAGCAAATCAAGACTCTCAGCGGAATCATTCCTATTTGCTCGCACTGCAAAAACATCAGGAATGACGCTGGCTACTGGCAGGTTGTTGAGAAATACGTTGCCGAACACTCCTCAGCCCAGTTCAGCCATGGCATTTGTCCCGACTGTATCAGGAAATATTATCCGGAATTAGCTGACGAAATTCTCGAAAAAAATGCTGATTGAAACCTAACACTTGACCCTAAACTCTCTGTTAAATTGCCGGCCTGAATTTCTATTTCAACTCAACGACACAGAAAATAATCCTTCATTATTGTGTTGACAGGGTATTTTCATTCGCGTTGTGCAATTGACTTTTCAGTTAGTATTTAATACTATATACACTCCGTTGTAGTTTTTCTTCAAGGAAATCTCGGAATGAGTTTAGACAATGCCAACAGTTCCACTGGGCCTGTCAATTCGGAAAGTTCTTGTTCAAAAACTTCCAATTCAGGCAACCTTGTAAAGGGATTTAGCCACGATAAAAATACCTCCCAGCTTACATATTCACCTGAAGCCATTGAGGATCTCTACAACAAAGCTCCCTGCGGCT